>PLHN01000228.1 GCA_003139975.1 Acidobacteriaceae bacterium | reverse complement strand
GATCCGGACGCCAAGCTGGTCGTGGTTGGCAATGCCGATCCGGCCGAGGTCAAGCACTCCAAGCATAAGAACCTGGCCGCCGAGCGCGCCGTCGATGTCAAGTACTACATCACCGAAGGCGAAGCGCAGCAGCACATTGACGCCAGCCGCATCGAGTGCCGTACCGGCAGCGCCGGCACAACCACCTCGGAGCAGTGGATCATCCCAGCCGGGGCCACCTTCCCCAACGCCTCCTCGACCACGCCGGTCGACGAGTCGAAGGTGAAGAACATCCCGGATCACCCGAAACCAGGGGCCAAGAAAGCAGCGAAGAAGGCNNCCCCGTCTCCTCCAAACCAAAGGCCGGTAGGCTTTGCCCTACCGGCCCTTTCTATTGTCCGCTCTTCGGTAACCTTGTCCCAGCCGTGGTAGCCTGTCACTCTGGGGCGCAGGCGAATACTGTTCGCAGGGGTCACTCTAGAGATATGAATTACTGGCGCGCGTTCCGTACCGGTTTGTTGGTTCTAGCCGTCTCTTTTCTCAGCACAGCACTTCTGGCTTCCGGCCCATGGCAGGTCCTCGGACCCGATGGCGGCGATGCCCGCAGCCTGGCCTACGACGCTCACAATCCTGACCACATCTTCCTGGGTACCTCGACCGGCCAGATGTTCACCAGCAATGACGGCGGTCATAGCTGGTCCCGCCTCGCACACCTCGGTGGCGACGACTACGTCCTCGATCACATCGTCGTCGATCCGCAGGATTCCAACCTTGTCTACGTGTCTGCCTGGAGCACTTCCAGCCAGCAACTCGGCGAGGTCTTCCGCACTCAAGATGGCGGCCGCACCTGGGATACCTTGCCCGCCATGCACGGCAAATCGATCCGCGCCATGGCCATGTTCCGCGGCGATTCCAACGTCCTGGTAGCCGGAGCCCTCGACGGCGTCTACCGCACCAAAGACGGCGGCAGCACCTGGGAACACTTATCCTCCAGCGACGTCAAGAATGTTGAATCGATCGCGGTCGATCCGAAAGATCCCAATACCATCTATGCCGGAACCTGGCACCTGGCCTGGAAGACTTCCGACGCCGGCGCCAACTGGCAGCACATTAATAAAGGAATGATCGACGATTCGGACGTCTTCTCCGTCATCGTCGACCACGACAACCCGCAGGTCGTTTTCGCCAGCGCCTGCTCCGGCATCTATAAGAGCGAATCGGCCGGCAACCAATTTTCGAAGATTCCGGGAATTCCCTTCACCGCGCGCCGTACGCGCGTGCTCAAGCAGGATCCCACCAACGAAAACATCGTCTACGCCGGAACCACCGAAGGCCTCTGGAAAACAGTCGATCTCGGCAAATCCTGGAAGCGCGTCTCGAACGAGGAAGTCGTCGTCAATGACGTCTTCATCGATCCCCGCGACTCCAACCACGTCCTCATTGCCACCGACCGCAGCGGCGTGATGGCATCCACCAACGGAGCGGCCACGTGGGAAACCTCCAACCACGGCTATGCGCACCGCTACGTCTCGGCTCTCTTGGCTGATAACCAGAATGCCAACACGCTCTACGTCGGCCTCGTCAACGACCGCGAATACGGCGGCGTCTTCTACTCGCACGACAACGGTCAGCACTGGATGCAGAAAGCCGCCGGCCTCGGCGGACGTGACGTCTTCGCCCTCAAGCAGACCGCCAGCGGCATGCTGGTCGCCGGCACCAACCGCGGCATCTTCTATCTTGAGCACAATGGCACCGAGTGGCATCCGATGAACGCGGTCGCCGTTGCCGAGACCAAAACCGTCACGCGCAAGGGGAGCAAGAAGCCCGTCACTACGACCATCTGGCACAAGACTGAACTCGAAGCCCGCGTCAACGATCTCGAACTCGACTCGCACCGCTGGCTCGCCGCCACCACTTCCGGCGTCTACACCAGTACCGACATGGGCAAGGCCTGGCACGGTGGCCGCGTCCTCGGCCAGCAGGATTTCGTCAGCGTCCGCGCCAAAGGGGATACCGTCGTCGCCGCTACGCGCTCGACCGTCATGGTATCTAACGACGGCGGCGAAAAATGGCAACAGGCGAGCTTGCCGAATTATGTAGTCGGCATCCGCAACGCTGCCATTGCCGGCGATAACCAGTTCCTGATCGCGGCCCGCGAAGGCGCATTCCGCAGCAACGACGGCGGCGCCACCTGGGAGCACATTGTCGACGGCCTGCCCGCCAAGGACATCACCTCCGTCAGCTTCGACTCCACGCACAAGCGTCTGCTCGCCACCAGCGACTCGACAGGCGTGATCTTCGAAAGCCGCGACGGCGGCCGCACCTGGCAGCGCGGTCCCGACAGCGGATATCCGCTCCGCCGCGTCAGCATCGTAGGCGGACGCTACATCGGCGCGACGCCGTTTGATGGCGTCATTCTCCAACCGGAGAATGAATCCATCAGCGCCGCCGCCGGCATGGGCAGCTCCGAGTAACCATCCAAACCCGTCACCGCACAAAAAACCACCCTGACTCCGCGAAGGAGTCAGGGTGGTTTTGGTTTAGTAGCCAATTGTCGTTAACAGCGGTTCGGCCGGACCCTACGGTATCGAACAGTTCACATACTCAATCGGCGACAGCTGCGTAATCACGCTCTCATCCGGATACGTGTACGCCCCGTCAATCGCCGTCGAAGGCGTCTGGAACTCGAACCATTGCAGCAGCGCCACGTTCTGCGGATGGTACGTCCTTCCATTCATCTTCACCGGATACGTGGCGTGCTTAAGCCCTTCCACCACGTCGCCCACTTCCAGATCGTCCTGGCAGTTGCCATTTGGGGCCAGCCACCAAGGCGTAAGGTTGTGCTTGCCGTCGGCCACGACCAGCGGATCGTTGAACGTTTCGGCAATCTCGTGTCCCAGGGCCGTTACGTCTTCAAAACCAGATCCAATCAGCCCCGGACTGATCTAGGCGGAATAGTTCATCACATACGCTTCTGTCTTGTTTCCGTTGCTGATATCCCCCGGTTCCTCATCGAAAGAGTGGTAGCCCCCCACGCAGCAGTTGTTCGGATTACCGAAATACAGGTAGGTGTTGGGGAACAGGAACGTCGAGATGTCTTTGGTCGTGATGTCACCCGCATTTTCCGCGGCTCCGATGGGAGTCGTCGTGTCGGTCGGAGAAGTGGGAAATAGCAGGTTGCCAAGTTCGTTGATGTCAATCAACACATACTGGCAGCAGCTTCCGTTCTTGTTGAGCTTGTAATAGTAGAAACCGTTAGGCACCGCCATCGTCCGGGTCGTCTTCAGCGATCCGTTCAACAAAGTGTGCCAGTCCGGCGCCATGGTATTCCAGAACTCTGCCCGCATGATCGCGTCGGTAATCTGCGTTGGCGTGGAGTTCCTGGTAAAAGTCGCGCTCTGGAATATTGGCGACTGGAGCACGGGAAGCACGTCCGGAGTCACATCGTAGGTGTAGGCAACGCTCCCGTCGGAATTCAGCAACTGCACCACCACCGGCACAACCGGCGCATTAATGGTTGTCGTCCCTCCGTTTTGCGGAGGATTCCCTACCATGTTGTAGAGCCAGTGCGTTTTCAGTTTGCCGTTGGGATCGAAGCCCGGCACGTCATAGGACCCGTTCCAGTTGCTCAACGTATCGAATTGCGGAATCCCGTTCGACTCCGGCTTCGCGCCGTTCACATGCGGCGCCATCTTCATGAACCTCGGGTGCGCTTGTGACAGAAAATTGTCCGGCAGTTGGTGGACATCTTGCGCATACATCGTTACACACACAAATACCGCCATTGCAAACGGCACACTTCGCCTTACCGTCGTAAACATATTGTTATCCCCCACAGGGCTCGGATGAGCCAGCGAACAAACGCTACACCACTTGCTGGGGACTTGCAAACTGCCAAACCCCGTGCCGGACGCCGAGTGCAGCAAGACCCGCCATCGCAGCCTCATGCACCTAGTTGTAAAAAGTTTGTAAAAAACTCCGGGAGTACCCGAACGCGTGATCGCCGGATTCACCGGCAGCTTTCATTTCGTCTTCACCGGCGTCTTATCCGCTCGCGGCTTCTTCGTAACCGTCCTCACACCTGTCTTCCCTGCCCCGGATTGCGCGGAGCGGCGCCGGCTTTCCACCAGTTGATGGCTCGCCCGCGAGTCCAGATCAAGCCCGTAGAACTTCTTCAGCTCCCGGATCCGCCCCAGCGACTCGGCACGAAAAGGCGTCTTCCCGTCAAACGCATGCAGCACGATCCCTTCCAGCAGATCGCCCAGCGTCATGTCATGATATTCGGCAAACCCCTTGAGCACTTTCAGGATGCGCTTTTCCATCCGCACGCCCGTCTGCACCCGTTCGACAACGAACTTCGAGTCATTGATCATGGTACGAGTGTACCACGGTAACAAACGCCGAAGGTAACCTGAGACAATTGCCAGCGCGGAGTCCCGGCGGAAACAATCGTCAGGTGTTCCGCTACAATCTCACCCATGGGTACCAAACTCAGGACGATCCCCCTGGCACTCACCCTGGCCTTCCTCCCGGCCTGCAGCCGCCCGCCAGCGAGCCCCGACTCCTCCAACGGCCGGCAAAAGCTCCCCTTCGACAAGGAAGATCCTGCCTCAACTGCCTCCAGCCAGTCCCTGATTCCGCCTACCACGATCCCCGAAGGCACGTTCTTGACCGTTCGCCTCAGTAAACCGCTCTCCAGCGTATCGGCCCACGCAGGAGACGGCTTCGAAGGCGCAATCGATGAGCCCGTCGTTGCTGACCAGCAGACTCTTCTTCCGCGCGGCACTAACGTCAGTGGCCGCGTTCTCGACGCCAAATCCTCCGACGGCCCACGCAATCCCGGCTACCTGCGCGTCACCTTGGTCAGCGTAAACGGCGCTGGCAAAACCATCCTCATCGACACCTCCAGCATTTTCGCCAAAGCCACGCCGCGACCGTCCGCCGTCGGCTCACCCGCGCCCGCGTCCAATGACGTCGTCTTCACCCCCGACCGCCGCCTAACCTTCCGCCTGGCCCAAGCCGTCGATCTACAGTGACTACCAACTAGTGCTTAGACAGCGAGATTATTACCAGGAGCACCTGGAGTGTAGCGCCGGCATTCTTGGCGGGGGTTCCGAGGGCGCCTCGCCCCCCGGCATAGAAAGAATCATGCGGTCACAGCACGAGATCTGTCGCGATCAAGGCCTGTCTCCGCCAAACTCCTTTTCTCCCTCAGTGATCTGGGGACCTCTCCAGTTAATGGCCTTCGGCCCCTCGATTCGATCCCTGCCCTCCGCCGCTTTTTGACTTATCCCCGTGCCGTCCGCCGCCTCCCTTCCCTCGATTCATCACAAAAATGACGTGATGGCCGACACTTAGCCCTCATTTCCCTTCGCAGTACACTTTTCCTAATCCGACTAGCGAGTTCATTCGCGGAAAAGTCTTCCCAGCTTGGAACGCGAATCCCGCAAGCCGCTTGCGGCTTTCTCCGGCCGCATCGAAGTCCATCGGGCGTCGGGCAGAAATTACGAGCACCGGTGTCCGTATGGAAGTTTCGCCAACACTTACGACCTTCGCCCAACCCGCTCCCGATTTCTATCGCGACCTCCGTTTCCCGAAGGTTTTCGAAGCCGCTGCTATCGGCATCGCACTCTGCCACCTCGATGGGCGCATCCTGGAAGGCAATTCCGCCCTCGCCCGCCTGCTGGGCTACGACCAAGCGGAATTGGCCGGCCTCGATCCCTGGAGATTCTACGAAGGCGATTCTTCCGCTGCCAGCCGCCTCCCTGATTTGCTGCACGGCGCGCGCGAGTCCTTCGCAGTAGAAAAACATTGCCGCCGCAAAGACACCTCCGAATTCTGGGGACACCTGACGGTCTCGTTAGCCCGCAATGCCCAGCACGATCCCGCTTTCCTTATCGTCCTCGTCGAAGACGCCACCGAACGCACCCGCCTCGAGCAGCAACTCCGCCAGGCCGAAAAAATGGAGATCATCGGCCGCCTCACCGGAGGCATCGCCCACGATTTCAACAACCTCCTCACCGCCTTCCTGCTCTATTGCGATCTGCTGCTCTCGAAGCTCGACCCGGCCGATCCTCTTCGCCGCCACGTCGAAGACATCCGCCAGGCTGGCGAACAGGGCTCAGCGCTCACGCAGCAGCTCCTCACCTTCGCCCGCAAACAAGCGCCCAACCCGCGGCCCATTCCGCTCAACCTGGTCGTCTCTTCCACCGAAAATCTGCTGCGCCGCCTTATCGGCGAGCACATCGAACTCATCATCACGCTCGATCCCGACGCGGGAACCGTTTTCGCCGATCCCGCTCAGCTCCGCCAGATTCTACTTAACTTGGCACTCAATGCCCGCGACGCCCTGCGGCAAAACGGACGAATTCACATTCGCACGCAACCGACCCGCTTCTCCGAGAACCCGCGCATCTGCCAGGAGTGCGGCCTGAGATATGGCCGGACAACGAATTGCCCCATCCAGGGCGAGAACCGGCCCGAAAACGTACCCGCCACCAAGGCCGCGGACTCGAGCGGGACCGAAGCCCCCCTCAATCTCTGTCCGCGCCCCGCCGTTTCCCTCACGGTCGAGGATAACGGCGGCGGCATGACCCACGAAGCCCTCTCCCACCTGTTCGAGCCTTTTTTCACCACCAAGCGCCCCGGAGAAGGCACCGGCATGGGTCTGGCCACCGTCCATCGCATAGTCACCGAAGCCGATGGACTCATCGGCGTTTCCAGCGAACCCGGCCAAGGCACCCGCTTTGAGGTATTTTTCCCCGTGAACGAGGCCGGGTCTGAGTCCAGGCCAATGCCCGCCGATCTTTCCGGAAGCACGCCGCAACCGCGCGCCCCGGAGATCTCAGCCTTTCCAGCAAGCCGCTCTTCTAGTTCAAACGCGGGTGATCCGGTCACGGTCGATCCTCGAATCCTCCAGTCCGCCGCTGACCCGATCACCCGTTCGCCCGCTGTCCAAATCGCTCAATCCGCCAGCTTGAATGGAGACCAACCATGCTGACCGCCGCCGCTGCCGCCTTCAACTCGCCTCCGCCGCTTGCGCAAGCGAACTTTCTTAACCACCTCATCGTCGACGACGATCGTGCCATCCGCGAAGCCGCCACCGATGTTGGCCACTCGCTCGGCTTCAGCACCTACGTCGCCGATTCCGGCGACCACGCCCTCCATCTTCTCGACAGCGCCAATATCGACGCTGTTCTGCTCGACCTCCGGTTTTCGAACGGCAATGGACTCGAAGCGCTCAAAAAGATCAAGCGTCAGCGCCCCGACGCCGCCGTGATCGTTGCCACCGCGTTCGCAACCGTCCAGTCCGCCGTGCAGGCGATGAAGCTGGGCGCCTACGACTACGTTGCCAAGCCTTTCAGCCTCCAGGAACTCCGATTCCTTTTGGCACAGGTGGCCGACCATCTTCGCGTCAAGACCGAAAAGCGCCTGCTGCGCGAGGCCATCCGATCGCACAACGGTTTCGGCAACATCATCGGCCGCAGCCCCGAGATGGAGAAGCTCTACCGCATCATCGCCAAAACCGGCCAAAGCACTCATCCGGTCCTGATCCTTGGCGAAAGCGGCACCGGTAAAGAAATGGTCGCGAAAGCCATCCACATGGCCGGCCCTCTCCGCAACAAGCCCTTCATCCCCGTCGATTGTGGATCGCTTGTCCCGACGCTCATTGAGAGCGAGCTCTTCGGCCATGTGCGCGGAGCCTTCACCGGCGCCACCGGTCCCAAGGACGGCCTGCTAGCCATCGCCGACGGAGGCACTGTTTTTCTGGACGAAATCGGCGAACTCCCCATCGATCTCCAGGCCAAGCTATTGCGCGCCATTCAGGAAAAAGAAATTCGCCCCGTCGGCGGCACCAAACAGATCCCCATCAACGTCCGCATCCTGGGAGCGACCAATCGCGACCTCGAACAAGCGGTGACCGAAGGCACCTTCCGCCGCGACCTCTACTTCCGCCTTAACGTCCTTACGCTCCGCATTCCCCCGCTCCGCGAACGCCGCCAGGACATTCCTCTCCTGGTTGCGCACGTCCTTGAGCGCATCGGCCGCGAGTCGGGGTTGGAAAAAACCATCTCCGATGAAGTTCTCAAGCTCTTGCTCGCCTACGATTGGCCCGGCAATGTCCGCGAACTCGAAAACGCCCTCGGCCGCGCCTGCGTAGTCTCCAGCGCCGCCGAACTTCAGGTCCGCGATCTCCCCACCAATCTCACCGGAGCACCGCGGGCCCTAACTGCCGCGCCCACCAATGGCATCATCCCGATCTCCGAAATGGAAAAGCAAACCATCCTCAACGCGCTCGCCCAAACCAGCGGAGACAAAATGCAAGCCGCCCGCCTGCTCGGCATCGGCAAAACGACGCTCTACCGCAAGCTGAAGGAGTACGAAGGGCAGGCCTGAACGCGAAAGGAAACCGGTGAGTGCCCCACACATCGCGTTCGTGGCGATGTGGGGGCTCCATCACCCGGCCCAGACTCTGCATCTAACCCTTACATGCGCTGGCAAAAAGTCCGATAATGTTCCCCAGCATGAAATCTGCGATCCACAACCGCCGCGCTTTCGCCGCAGCGGCTGTAACCGCGGCCCTCGCGCTCGCGGCGCTCTTCCTCGCGGCATCCTCCCTCTCCGCCCAGACTCTTGCCCACCGCCTCATCCTCAAAGATGGCTCCTACCAATCCATCACGAAATATGAAATTCAAGGCGACCGCGTCCGCTACTTCAGCGCCGAGCGTGGCGAGTGGGAAGAGGTTCCCAAATCCCTCATCGACTGGGACGCCACCAAGAAATACGAGGAAGGCCGTCTCAGCGAAGCGCCCGCTCCCGAAGCCGCCGAACTCGACAAGGAAATCGAGGCCGAGCGCAAGGCCACTGAAGCCCGTTCTCCGCAAGTCGCACCCGGCCTGCGTCTTCCCGATGACAACGGCGTCTTCCTGCTCGATACCTACCAGAACCAGCCCCAGCTCGACGAAATCGAGCAGTCCGGCAGCGATCTGAATCGCAATACCGCCTCCAACGTTCTTCGCTCCGCGATCAATCCGCTGGCCGGCGCCAGGCAAACCGTTGAGCTTCCCGACGCCCACGCCAAAATCCAGTCGCACACCGCCATTCCGTCCCTGTACGCTAATCTCGACTCAGGCCAGGGCGCAGTCGCCACTGCGCAGCCCTCCGACGAATCTCCGCTCTCTCCCGCCGATCGCTTCAAGATCATTCGCCTCGATGTCAAAGGCGGAAAGCGCATCGCCGGTTCCTTGAAGACCGCCGTCACCGGCAAAACCAAAACCGACGAACGTTTTGTTCCCGTCACCGTGACGCCCATGACCGGAGGTTGGGTCAAAGTCGCTCCGATTGATCCCCTACCCAACGGCGAATACGCCGTTGCCGAAATGCTGGGAAAAGAAGGAATGAACCTCTATGTGTGGGACTNNTATGTCTGGGATTTCGGCGTCAACCCCGCCGCTCCCGCCAACCTTCTAGCGCTGAAACCTGATCCAACGGAAACGAAGCCCGCCTCGAACCAACCGGACGACTTAAAGAAGAGAGAGAAGCAATAACAGCAAGCGCGGCAGAATCGACGGCAGAGTAAAAGGAAGAATCGAAGAACGCGGCTGGTTACTGGATACTGGCAACTGCCTACTGCTCGACCAGCCCCCGCGATGCCACTCCGATATTGTCGCGCGTCGTGTTCTT
>PLHN01000368.1 GCA_003139975.1 Acidobacteriaceae bacterium | reverse complement strand
CGACGGTCGGCATCATTCACGATGGTTCGGGCCAGTTGGAGCCGCTGAACGACGAAGAGCGTCGCGTGTACCACGAGATGAAGAATTTTGAAAAACGCAGCTTCACACGCGTGAACGCCTTCCAGGACAATATTGCGCTCGGACGTCCGAACCAGTGGCGGTGCCGGGCCGGAGCGCGCTACCTGTATATCTGTGAAGACGGACTGGTGCACTACTGNNACTGGCGCTGCCGCGCCGGCGCCCGCTATCTTTACATCTGCGAAGACGGACTGGTGCACTACTGCTCGCAGCAGCGCGGCTATCCGGGGATCCCGCTGGAGAAGTATTCGGTGAGCGACCTGCGGCGGGAGTTCGTTACTGAGAAATCGTGCGCGCCGCACTGCACGGTTTCGTGCGTGCACCAGGTATCGATTCTGGACGCGTGGCGTGCGCCCCAACGTCCGGCCACGGCCTCAGAGCCAGCGCACGGGCTGGTGCAGATCGAATAGCAGTTGCCAGTACCCAGTTGCCAGTCATGCAAGCCTACAGGGATCTTGCACCAGCTATTTTTTCTTCAAAAACTGATATTTGTATTCATCCGATCGTCGGGCAGCCAACGCAGTGTCTTGAACCGACACGGGTCTTGATTTGCACTGGCAACTGGTAGCTGGCTACTGGCAACTGTTCTTCTAGAACGTCGTGGCGACGGTGAACCGGAACGTCTTGCGCGGTTCGAGCAGCGTGTAGCTGGAACTCAGGCTGTCCTTCGTAAGGCAATAGGTGTAGTTGCCGGCTCCTTCGTTGGTCGGGCAAGGGATGGGAACAGTGCCAGGGAACATGGCGCGCGTAATCGCGATGGGCGCCTTGGCCGTGCTGTTAAGACGCATGGCATTGTAGGCATAGTAGATGCGGAAGGGCGCGTTGATGACCGGCAGCATTACTTGCAATTCGAGGCCGGTGGACATGCGCGGAACCCAATTCGTGCCCGGCACGGGCTTTAGGTACTGCGAAATACCCAGGGTGTTGCCACGGGTAGCGAAGTTCGGGTCGCAGGCGTAGGCAGAGGTCAAATACGGACAGCCGAAGTAGGTGCTGAGGAGGTTCTGGTACTGCACCGGATTGATCTGCAGTTGTGAAGTGCGCAGGATCGCGACGGTGCCCATGTCCACAAAGGGCGCGACGGCCACCGGGCCCGCGATTGTGTAGCGGTATTCGAGGTTGCCATTCAGGGCGAAGTCGCCGCCCGGGGTGACCAGCTGAGAATAGGGAATTGGAATGTTATAGCAGTTCGCCACGCAGGCCGTTCCGGCAGAGTTGAGGATAGCGGGGTAGTATTTATTCGCCGGGACGAACGTGCCATCACCATTGCGGAGTTGCACCGTCTGGACGCTCGGCAGGTAGGCGATGGGGGAGACGGTGCGGATGTCGAAGCCCCGCAGGTCGTTTTCACCGCCCAGGTAAGCGCGTTCGAAAGGAGGCGCGACAACCCCTCCATAACCCGTGATGAACGAGCTTTGAACGTTATAGCCAACCGCATTGCGCCTCTTCTGGACGGGGAAAAACTGCTTGTACTGGATGATCGGCCGGAACGTGTTGACGGTGCCGCCGAGGCCGGCAATCTCCGCGCCCACAAACAAGCTCTTGCCGTGGTGAGGAGCATAGGCGGCATCCAGCGTGTTCATCGTGAAGCTGGGAGTAATCTTGCTGGTAACAATCCCGTTGAGCGCATTGGGTCCGGTGACGCCGCTGAAATTGAGATTGTCGAACAACAGCTTCGAGGCAGCGCTCACCGCGACCAGCGAAGAACGGTCAAGTGAGTAGCTGATTCCAAATCGCTTGAGCGAGTGGCGCAGGGGATAACTCAAGCTGAGCGTGAAGCCTGTGCTTGACTGCGAATAGTTCTGCAGATTTTGCAGATAAGCATTGGGCAGACTGGAGCTTTGTCCCGTCAAAATCGCGTACTGACGCGCCTGGTTGTAATTCGTCTTGCGGGTGTAAACGTTGAAGCCCGCCTGAATAGGCCGGTCAAAAAGGTAGGGTTCGCTAAACCCGAAGACAAGGTCACGCTGATAGGCGCCAAGGCTGGCTTGGACCGACAGCGTTTCGCCCAGCCCCAGGAAATTGTTGGTGCTGTAATTAATGCCGACAAAAGCGCCGGCCAACCCGCTGACGCCGCCCTGTAGCCCGATAGTATTCTTGCCCTTTTCGTGCACCTTGAGCGTCAGATCGACGGTGCCATTCTTCTCGTCGAGATGGCGGTCGGTGGTGTTGGGATCCTCCGGCTTCAGCTGCTCGAAATAGCCGAGCTGGTTTAGGCGCAGCAGGCTGAACTCCCACAACCGGGAGTTGTAGATCTGGCCTTCTTCGAGGACGACTTCGCGGCGGATGACTTTATCGCGCGTGGTCGTGTTGCCCTGGAATTCAATGNNNNGGGACGGAAGTAAAGTTGATATAGCCAGCTTCGCCGTAGGCTTTGCGCAGGTTTTCGAGACCCTTGGCGACTTTTTCGCGGCTGAAGATATCGCCGTCCTTGATCGGAAAAAGGCTGCGCAGAGCCGCCGTGTTGGTGATGGCCTTGTTGTTCTTGAAAGTGATCGAGCCCAGCTTGTAGCGAGCGCCCTCTTCGATGGGCATGATGATGTCAACCGCCTTGCCGGCACCGGCCTGGATCAACGGAATGTGCGATCCAGCGTGGCCGGTATCGTGGATCTCGGTTTTCGGATCCTCCACCAGCACTTTGAAATAGCCGCGGTTCTGGAACTCGGCGCGAACGCGTTCGGTATCCTCGTCGAGCTTGGTGGCGTCGTACGTCTTGGCGAAAATATTTTCAAGGAAGATGGAGTGCGGAATCCCGATGGGCTTGAGGTTCTTCATGGCCGCGCGCAAAGTGCGGTCGTTGATGTGCCTGTTGCCGCGGAAGCTGATCTTTCCGACCTTGACCTTGGGACCTTCCTTAATGACAAACGTGATGCCTACGGCGGCGGGTGGAATCGGCCGGACTTCGGAACGAATGGTGGCGAACTGGCGCCCATGCTCGGAGAGTAGGTCCTTGATTACGACTTCGGCTTTTTTGATTTTGGTGGGATCGTATTGGCTCTCGACCGAAAGGCCCACCTTGCGATCCTTGAAGCGATCGAGGACGTCGCTGGTGGAGACCGCGCTCAGGCCGGTGTAATTGATCTCGCGGATGGTGGGCCGCTCCTTGACGTAGATGTGAAGAATCCAGCCTTTGGCGCTCTGCTCGCGCTCAAATCGGATGTCTTCGAAGTAGCCGGTATTCCAGAGAGCGTTGAAATCGCGCTCCAGGGCGGCAGTGTCGTAAACGTCGCCAACCTTGGTAAAGATGCGGGCTCTGACCGTGTCAGCGGGGATGCGGCGGTTTCCGTGAATCTGGATGCCAACGATCAGGTCTTCCTGCGCAAACGCAGACGCCACGAGGAGCACCACACCGATGAGGCCGAACACGCGGAACAAGACGGAACCAGGCCGTCGGGCTGGCCGCTGGGCACAGGCTGAAGCGCGACCGGGACCTCTCTGCGAACCCGTGTGGCCGAGGCGCAGAGCTCGCACAGGGATATCCTCTTGACAGCGAAGAATTGCAACTACCTCGAAAAACTAGAGTTAGGAAAACGGTAATTATACGGTAGAGAATGGAAACCGTCCAAGGCGGCAGCAGGCTTTCCTGTTGCGAGTCAGGCCCGAAAAAGTTCCACCTCAACACAGACGGAATAGAAGGTCGCCGCGTTGCCCATGTCCGCAAGTTTTTCTGAGGTGAGCACGTTGATATTGCGCCCGCCAGGACCGAAACGCGCCCAGTCGAGGTGCGCAGCCATGGCTCCGGCCGGCACCGTGCCATCGACCACGGCTTGCAGCTTCATGGTCGTTTGAGTATAGATGGCTGAGTTGCGCTTCAGAATCGCCGTCGGCCGATGGTGCGGAGGCGAGCGTGTCACTGGCGAATCGTCCTGATAATGTGGCAGCACGAGCGCGTTGCGGAGGAGCGTGATGTGGAAGAGGAAGGTTGTGCGGCGTCACATGCGAATGTTCATGAACATCTGGCCGCCGTTTCTCGGCGCGGGGATTCGCGTCAAACGGCTGCAGCCCGACTGGAAAGAAATTGACGTTGAGATGAAGCTCCACGGCTGGAATTCGAACTACGTCGGAACCCATTACGGCGGGTCGCTCTATTCCATGGCGGACCCGTTTTACATGCTCATGCTGATCGAGAACCTGGGGCGCGACTACATCGTTTGGGACAAGTCAGCCAGTATTCGTTTCCGAACGCCCGGGAGGGGGGCGGTTTCCGTCAGCTTTCGATTGACGGATGACGAGATCGCGGGGATTCGCGAAGCGCTCAAAAAGGAGGAGAAGATTGACCGGACGTTCCAGGCCGAGATTAAGGATGAGTCGGGCGCAGTCGTTGCGGAAGTCCAGAAGGTGGTGCACATCCGGAAGAAGAAAGCGTGAAGCGAAGGCCTGTCGCACGACGGAAGTAAAATGCGCGGCCATCAGCACAGGAATTCGGACAGGCCAAAGATGCCCATCCGGTCGGCGGGAGAAGGGTACGTCCGAGTATCTGCCCTTAGCTGTCGGCATGGTAAGGTCCGGTCATGAAGTTCCAGCGCTTCCCCGAAGTTTTTGCCATGCGAAAAATCCTTGCTTGTGTGCTCGTCATTTTCGGTTTTTGTGCGGCGCTTGCAGCGCAGAATTGCAGCAGCATGTCGGTTGGCATTGGCGCCTCGCTGAATGGATTTGTTCCGTTTCCTGCGGACAACCTCTGGAACCAGAACATCGCCAGTGCGCCGGTTGATCCGAATTCGGATGCGATCATCAGTTTCATCGGAGCGAACGTGCCGCTGCATCCCGATTTCGGCTCGGGTTTGTACGCTGGCCAGTCAATCGGAATTCCTTACATCGTGGTGAGCGGACAGGCACCGGTGAAAATCACATACACGGCCTACGGCGACGAAAGCGATCCCGGGCCGATGCCGATTCCGTCCAACGCGCCGATTGAGGGGTATCCCAAGCCGGGTAACGGCGACCGGCATGTGCTGGTGCTTGATCGCGACACTTGCTGGCTGTATGAGCTGTATTCTTCGCACGTCCTGAAAAACGGCAACTGGAACGCCGGTTCGGGCGCAGTGTGGACCATGCTGGCCGATGAAACGCGGCCCTACACCTGGACATCTGCCGACGCCGCGGGACTGGCGATCTTTCCGGGCCTTGCACGCTACGACGAAGTGGCTGCGGGCGCGATCGACCACGCATTGCGCTTCACGCTCCAGAACA
The DNA here is from genome assembly GCA_003139975.1 of Acidobacteriaceae bacterium. Taxonomy (GTDB): domain Bacteria; phylum Acidobacteriota; class Terriglobia; order Terriglobales; family Acidobacteriaceae; genus Acidiflorens. The sequence goes on along the minus strand of PLHN01000368.1, from coordinate 1,477 downwards.
GCAAGGCCGCCTTTACTCCTCCGGCCAGCCACTGGGCCGCGAACTCGACCAATTCGCTGGCCGCGCCGATGGGCATGTGGCTGCGGCTGAAATCGAGCTTCGACATTTCCGGTTTCCCGGCGCAGTCGAAGGTGATTCTGCAAGCGCTGCAGCAGTATGGCATGATCATGGCCGACAACGGGAGTTCGATGTTTATCAGCGGCGCGCCTGACGATAACTGGGACAACAACGATCTGGCGGCGCTCAAAACTGTGCCGGCCTCGGCGTTTGAAGTTCTGCAAATCAGCCCGCTCTACACCGAAAGCAATATTCCGCAGGGGGCGAGTCCGACGATCGCGAGCTTTACGGCGAATCCAGAAACGGTGCCGCCCGGTTCGCCGGTAACGCTGAGCTGGAGCGTTTCGAATTCGGAGTACAACATCGTGTCGCCGCAGGCCGGCCTGACTTCGTTGAGTTCGGTGATGTTGGTGCCGGCCAAGACGACAACCTACACACTTTCTTCGACCAACGAATACGGGCGGACGAAGGCCACCGTGAAAGTTACCGTGAAGTGATGTGCGGTGTAAGAGAGACGCGGGCGAGGGCGCCCGCGCCACACGATCATTTAAATTCCAGCACTTCTTTCTCTTTCCCCTTGCTCATCTCTTCCATCTTCTTGATTTCGTCGTCGGTAAGCTTTTGGATTTCTTCGAGAGCGCGCTTCTCGTCGTCTTCGGTGATCTTCTTATCCTTCATTGCTTTCTTGATCGAGTCGTTGCCGTCGCGACGGACGTTGCGGATCGCGGTACGGTGCTCTTCGAGAATCCGGTGAAGGTGCTTCACCATTTCCTTGCGCCGCTCTTCGGTGAGCGCGGGAACGGGTACGCGGATGATCTTGCCATCGTTCATGGGGTTCAGGCCGAGATCGGCGGAGCGAATCGCCTTTTCCATGTTCTGAAGCGCGGAGGAATCGAACGGCTGCACCGTGATCATCTGCGGCTCGGGTGCATGGATGGTCGCGATCTGGTTAAGCGGCATCTGCGAGCCGTAGTAATCCACCGAAACCGTGTCCAGCATGTGGACGTTCGCGCGCCCGGTGCGCGTCGCCGCCATTTCACGGCGGAAATCCTCCACCGCCTTATCCATGCGAGTTTTTAGCTGCACGTAGGTTTCTTTCAGGGCGGGATTCGCTGCCATCGAGGCTTGTGCCATATCGGAGGGCTCCGAAAAGAAGGTAGATTAAAACGGTTGATTATAAACGGAGATCCGCCGAAAGTCCGCATCCGCCGAACTCCGGGTCGTGGTGTTTCGTATTCGCGGGCGCAGTTCGTCAGTCAGGGAGTGGGCCGTAGTGTTCGTGCTTCGATTTGAACCATCAGGGTTTTCGTCACTGGCACCTGCAAGCCGTGGCGGCTAGCCGCCCGCACGATAGCGCCCCCAATCGCGTCCAGTTCCGGCGGCCGCCCGTGCTCCACGTCTTTCTGCATGGAACTGCGCA
>PLHN01000030.1:2614-2859 GCA_003139975.1 Acidobacteriaceae bacterium | reverse complement strand
AGTCTGGTCAGTTCCGGTTCAAGCACCGCCATCGCCGCCCGCATCGCCTCGGCCGACGCCATCATGTCCGGCAGAAACATCTGCCCGCGGGCAAACTGCTCGCCCACGTCGTGCATGCCAGGAACGTACCCGTTGTTAATCGCGTCGAGCGCCGCCACTCCGGATGCCAGCGCCTGTTGGGCAAGGTCCGCCGCCGTCTCCGGCGCGCCATTAATGATGCTCTGCCGCATCACAGAGTAAGTATC
>PLHN01000030.1:0-2600 GCA_003139975.1 Acidobacteriaceae bacterium | reverse complement strand
GGGAAGGGCACGAGTTCCACTCGTGTCCTATGCCGAGAATTCACCCTCGCAGCCAACCAGACCGCACCACTGCGCTTGCATCTTCGCTGCAATGTCCTTAGCCTTATTCCGCGATCTTCTTTAGAGTTTTGTAATTGGCACCTGTCATGCGCCCGGCGCCATCGGCCCGGACGCAACATCTGCCGCTGAACCGTGTTCAATCACGTCAGATATCTGTCTTTACTTGGAGGCTAGGAAAATGGACCGCCAAAATGCTTGGATATGGCCGTTCTGCGCAGTTCTCTTCGTTTTCTCGTTTCTTTTGCCCGCCCGCAGCTGGGCGCAGGACCAATATTCAGACCAATCCTCGGACCAATACAACGATCCCCCAGCCCGCGTTGCCCGCTTGAACTTCGAGCAAGGCTCTGTTTCCTTTCAGCCCGGCGGCGAAGGCGATTGGACCGACGCTGTCCCGAATCGCCCGCTCACCAGCGGCGATAATCTCTGGACCGATCACGGCGCCCGCGCCGAATTGCACGTCGGCTCAACCGCCATTCGTCTGGGCAGCGAAACCGGCGTCACCTTCCTCGACCTCGACGATCACACCCTGCAGCTGCGCGTTGCCCAGGGCAGGACCCTGGTGCGCGTGCTGCATATGGACGATGACGACCTCGTCGAAATCGATACTCCCAACATCGCATTCCAGGTAACCCGTCCCGGCGAATTCCGCGTCGATGTTCAGCCCGACGGTCAAACCACCGTCCTGGATCTCATGAATGGCCGCGGCGAAGTCATCGCCGGCGGAGGCACTTACACCGTAGTTGCTGGCCAGGAAGCCATCTTCACCGGCAGCGACAACGTCAGCTACGACATTGACCCGCTTCCCAATCCCGACGACTTCGACCGTTGGGCTTTCGATCGCGACCGCCGCGCCGATCAGTCCCGTTCCGCGAACTACGTGTCCAGCGAAATGACCGGCTATGAAGATCTCGACGATAACGGCAACTGGTCTTTCGCCGGAGGCTATGGTCCTGTCTGGTATCCCACCGCAGTTGCGGCAGACTGGGCGCCTTACCGCTATGGTCACTGGGCTTTTGTCGCGCCTTGGGGATGGACCTGGGTTGACGATGCTCCCTGGGGATTCGCTCCCTTCCACTACGGCCGTTGGGCTGTAATTGGCGGCCGCTGGGGCTGGGTTCCCGGACCGGTTGCCGTTCACCCCGTCTACGCGCCTGCGCTTGTTGCCTTTGTAGGTGGCGCTGGTTTCGCCGGAGGTGCCGGTGTCGCATGGTTCCCGCTCGGGCCGGGAGAGGTCTTCGTTCCCTCCTATCACGTTAGTCGCAACTATGTAACTCAGGTGAATGTTACTAACACGGTTGTAAATGTCACCCGAGTTAACGATGTCTACAGGTACTCCACAACTAACAACATAACGCTCGTGAATCGAGTTACCTATGTCAATCAGGCCGCGCCCAACGCCGTAACTGCCGTCACGCGCGAGACCTTCGTCAATGCGCGTCCAGTTGCGCATAACGTCGTCGCGGTTCAGGCGCGCGACATCGCCCAGGGTACCGTGACTCACATGTCCGGTGTCGAACCGGTTCGGTCAAGCGTCATCGGATCCGGCAAGCCCACCTCAGTTACTCCGCCTGCGTCTGTTATCAACCGCCAAGTTGTCGCGCAGCATATGCCTGCGCAGCCGACAACCCCCTTTGCGCAACGGCAGGATAAGCTTGTTGCTCGTCCGGCAATGGTTCGTCCGGTAGCAGCGCCAGCCGCACAGGGCAATCTCCGGCAGCAGCAACAGCCGCAGAATAATATGCAACCGGCGAATCGGACGGAAGTGCCCATCAATCGCCAGCAACCGCAACCGGAAGTCCCAGTCAATCGCCAGCAGGCGATGCCGAATCAGCCGCAGTCGCCCGCGATGACTCACCAGCAGGCGCCGATCCAGCCGCAAACTGCGCCACAGGCTGCAAACCCGCACCAGCAGCGTCCTGAGGCCGCGCGTCCAGCGGTTCCGGAGACTCGGCAGCAAGCACAACCCGCTCCCGCAACGCAGCCAGCGAACGCGGCGCAGCAGCCACAAACATGGTCGCATCCTCAAGCTCGTCCCGCTCCGCCGGTTCAGGAGAAGACCGAGCAGCAAGCGCAGCAGGATGAAGCCAAGTATAAGAATTGGCAACAAAAGCAGGAGCAGAAGCCCGCTCCCCAACCTCCAAAACCGGAGGACAAGAAGAAGGACGAGAGGAAACACTAGCTGGAACTTGCGGACTGGATGGACTGATGCCTCCCGCAAAGGCCGCATCAGCTTCGTCCGGTCCGCAGTGCTAGTCTAAGGACGGATGCGCTTCTCCCTATCTCTTTGTGCGCTGCTCATCGCCGCGCTGTTCCTTCCCGCCGCGCAAGCTGCACCATCTCCCGCAACCAACTGGAGTCTCCAGTTTCAGCCCGCTCGCATCGTCAACGGATCGCCGGTCGTCTTTCGCGTCGGCACACCGAAGGCTGTGCGCTCACTTTCGGGAAGCTGGCTTGGTCACGATCTTGCCTTCAGTTTCGACACAAAAGATAAAACCTGGTTCGCACTGGCGGGCGCGAGCCTTGGAACCAAAGCTGTCGTT
>PLHN01000422.1:5379-5862 GCA_003139975.1 Acidobacteriaceae bacterium | reverse complement strand
GTAAATTACGTGCGCCTGACGCCGGAACAGATGGGCGATCATGCGGTAGATCGCCTTCTCGTTGCCCGGAATGATGCGCGACGAGAGGACAACGGTGTCGCCCTTCTCGATTTTGGCGTGCTTGTGATTGTCGACCGCGGCGCGCGAGAGCGCCGACATCGGTTCGCCCTGCGTGCCGCTGATGAGAACGCAGACTTTTTCCGGCGGGAAGTTCTTCATTTCGCCCGGATGGATCAGCGTGCCCTCGTGGATTTGGATGTAGCCAAGATCCTCGGCGATTTCCGACGAACTGTTCATGGAGCGTCCGATAAAGCAAACTTTGCGGCCGTGTTCCCAAGCCATGTCGACCGCGAGCTTGATGCGATGAATCGAAGACGAGAAGCAAGAGATAAAAAGACGGCGCTGGGTGCGGGCGAATATCTCCTCGAACTTGCGACGGACGGCGCGTTCGCTGGGCGTGTAGCCCTTGCGCTCGACGTTGGT
>PLHN01000422.1:0-5363 GCA_003139975.1 Acidobacteriaceae bacterium | reverse complement strand
ACGCAATCGACCAGGCTGTGCGTTACTTGCAGCGGGTGAATGGTGAAAGGGCCGATTTTAAAACGTTCTCCGGGGCGGATCTCGCGCAGGTCGGCATCATCCAGCAGTTGATGCTCCTCGAGCTTGTCTTCGACATAAGCGAGCGTGAACTCGGTGCCCCACACGGGAACGTTGAGTTCGCTGAGAATCCAGGGCAGCGCGCCGATGTGATCCTCGTGGCCGTGAGTAAGGATGATGGCGCGGACCCGCTCGCGATTTTCGAGGAGATAGGAAATGTCCGGAACGACGATGTCCACGCCGAGAAGCTCGGCTTCCGGGAACATTAGGCCGGCATCGACGACGATGATGTCGTCTCCCCAGCGGATAGCCATGCAGTTCATGCCGAACTGGCCCAATCCGCCTAACGGAACTATATGAAGTTTTCCCTTTGTCATTCGAATAGATGATGCTAGCACAGTGCTGAAACCGTGCCGACGTTCGGCGACACCGCGTGCGGAACAGAGTGCTGCCTGTCTTCACGCTTTTGCACCGCAACCGCCTGATAAACTCCAATCAGAATGGCGGAGAATGAGAAAAAATCGTGGCTGCGCCGGCGAGCCGAAGCCGCGATCCGCAAAGGACTGACCCGCGCTTATGAGACGGTTAAGGTCAATCCGGAGCGCTTTCTGTTCCAGTTGCGCGCGGCCTACGGTTTGCCGATTGTGACCTTTCGAGGTGTCTATTCGGTGGAGATGTCGAGGCTCGACGATGTTGCCGAATCCGTAATTCGCAGCGGCATGAAGCTGGCAGCGGCTGAAGGCGCGGGCTTGGGCCTCGGAGGCATCATTACCATCATGCCCGACCTCGGGATTCTCTCGGCCATTACGATGCGCACCATCCAGAAGCTCAGCCTGATTTATGGATTTGAGATGAACACGGACGACGAAATCGCCGAGCTCTGGATCGCCGCCGCCAGCGCGGCCGGAGTCGACATCAGCCGCGAGCTGTTGGAAAAAGAAGTAGTCAACCGCTTCGTACCGAAAGTGATTCAGCGCATCGCAGCGCGAGCCAGCGCGGAGGTCGTAGAGAAGTGGGCGGGACGACTGATTCCGATCACGAGTTCAACCATCGGCTGCGCCCTGAACTATTACTTTGTGCGAGCATGGGGCCGGCGCGCGCTGGCGCATTTTCGGAAGAGGCATCTGGAAACGCGGACGCGGTTGGCTGCGGAACAAAAGCAGCTATCGGCTCCGCCTTCGGCGGCTGGTTTGCCGTGAGGTTCGCGAATCGCCAAGCTCAAGCAATCACGTCTCTACCTCAGCCACTCTTCCAGCTCTACCCCGCGGTCGGTTTTCTCGTCGCGATACTTCACGATTACAGGGGTGTAGAGAGACAAGTTCCAGTCGTCCGATTTGCCTTTGACCTTCGGGACCGCTCTCGAACCGGGGACGACCACGGCATTCTCAGGAACTTCCAGCGGCGCGTCTGCGGTGGCGCGATAAACTTTGCCGCGTACCAAATCGTAGAGTGGCGTCGAACGCGTCAGGATCGTTCCTGCTCCCAGCACGGCTCGCGCACGCACCAGCGTGCCTTCGTACACTCCACAATTTCCGCCAACCAGAACGTCGTCTTCGATGATCACCGGGGCTGCGTTGACCGGCTCGAGTACGCCTCCGATTTGTGCCGCTGCACTTAGGTGCACGCGCTTGCCGATCTGCGCGCACGAGCCGACCAAAGCGTGAGAGTCAATCATTGTGCCTTCGTCAACGTAGGCCCCGACGTTGATGAACATCGGCGGCATGCAGACGACGGACGGTGCGACGTGGGCGCCTTCCCGGATGGAGGAGCCTCCGGGTACGAGGCGCACGCGGTCTGCAAGGGTGAGTCGGCGGGCAGGGAAGGTGTCCTTGTCGATGAAAGAGAGGACGCTGCCGTCGGACATTTCTCTGATCTCGCCAAGACGAAAGCCGAGCAGGATGCCTTGCTTGACCCATGGGTTAACGACCCAGCGCGATTGGCCGTCAGGCATGGCGATCTTCTCGGCGGCGCGAATTTCGCCGCGAGTGAGGCGAGCGCGAAAGTCAGCGAAGACGCGTCGGGCCGCGTTGGGATCTGAGATGGCATCGCCGACTGCGAGCGATTCGATGGCGGATTTCAATTCAGATAATTGTCCGGACATGAGAGTTTGACTGAAGCCCTGGACCCAAACACGAAAGCTAGTAGCTAAGAGCTAAAGGCTAATAGCTGCCTTCTTATGCCACGCACTTGCATTCGCTGCGGATCAGCACTCCCGGCATCTGATGCGTCGCCTCGCGAGCTTCCGCGACATTGCTATAAGGGCCGTGCCAGCGCGAGCGATCGGGATCGTGGCCGGCAGGCCGTCCCTTGCCGGAACTGCACTGTCCACAGGAGGCGCGATGCACGATCACCTTGTGCGGTCCAGCCGCCCAACTCTCGTAAACATAGAACTCGACTGCAGCCGCGGGAGCAGCGGGGCGACTCAGCAATCCGACCTCGGTGGCAATCTTCTGCAGCTTCGATCGCGTGTCGCGGCGCATGGGAAGCAGCGGCAGGCGATAGATCTCCTGGATCTTGCCCATCATTGCGAGTACGGCCTTCACCGGGAGCGGGCTCGATTCGATAAAGTTCGCTTGCATGAGCGGAAGATATTTTCGATGGAGCACGCGCGCCGTTTGCCAGTCATTATTCAGCGCAGCGCGCGTCATTTCCGCCATCTCGTGGGGAATTTCGTTAGACGCGACCGAAACGATGCCGACTCCGCCAAGTGCGATAATGGGTAACGTAACTGCGTCATCGCCGGACAAAACAGAGAAAGTTTCGGGTACCAGGTTCAGCACCTCGGCGATCTGGGTGATGCTGCCGCTTGCTTCCTTTACACCGGCAATGTTCGGGACTTCGCTCAGGCGAGCGAGAGTAGCGGGCTCGATGTTAGCCGAGGTTCGGCCGGGAACGTTGTAGAGAATCACTGGTTTTTCGACAGCCTCGGCAATGGCACGGAAATGTCGGTATTGGCCTTCCTGCGTCGGCTTGTTGTAATAAGGCGACGCGGTTAGGATCGCGTCCACGCCGGCGCGGGCAGCGACTTCTTTGGCCTTGGCTACCGCCTCCTGTGTCGAGTTCGAAGTTGCGCCAGCCACGATGGGAACGCGCCCGGCAGCGACCTCGATTGTCACGTCAATCACCTGCAGCCACTCATCGTGAGTCAGCGTGGGAGTTTCACCCGTGGTGCCGCAGGGAACGAGGAAATCGACACCAGATTCGACCTGCCAGGCGACCAGATTGCGGAGCGCAGTTTCGTCAACAGCACCGTCCTGAGTAAACGGCGTCACCAAAGCAGTGCCACAGCCTCGGAGTTGCATGGGATAAGAATAACGCCAATCGCGAAGCAGTGCATTCGCCCGGCCTGATGCGAATGTCTAGGGACAGCCGCCCCCGGCGTCCGGGCGAGCGAAGCTCGCCCACAACGGTCCAGCCCATCAGCCTCCATGAGTCGAGGCCGGGTTGCTGGGGCCTACAACTCCCGCCAGATATTGCGGAACTCGAAGAAGCCGGACTTTCCTTGCAGCCATTCGGCCGCGCGCACAGCGCCTTCCGCGAATCCGCGGCGGGATTTGGCGTCGTGGCAAAGATAGATGCGGTCAGCGGGAGAATTGAAGACGACTTCATGCATCCCCACTGCGTCGCCCTCACGAAAGGAAACGATCTCGACTTCCTCATCTTGTTCGCTGGACTCGCGAATCAGTTTCTGAATCGTGATCGCGGTTCCCGATGGCGCATCTTTCTTCTGCACGTGATGCCGCTCGAAAATCTGTCCAGAGTAATCGTATTTCAAGGCTGCGCCAGCCGTTTGGACGATCTCAAAGAACAGGTTCACGCCAATGGAAAAATTTGGACCGTAGAGGAAGCCGGTCTTTGCAGAAGAAACCAGATCGTGCAGACGCGGGAGTTGATCGTGCCAGCCGGTAGTGCCGACGACCATATTCTTTCCGGCACGAATACAAGCCTCGGCATTGGGAACGACGGCCGTGGGCACGGTGAAATCGATGACAGAGGTAAAGGGCACGAGGAAGTCGCGAGTTAGGGCGCAGGCGTCAGCATTCTCGACGTCGCTCAGCGTTTGCACGTGATGACGACGTTCGCGGGCCACGTCTGCCACGAGAGAGCCAGTCTTACCCCGGCCGAGGATGAGGAGATTCATGGGACCTTTTTCACCGCCGAGACGTCGAGAACGCCGAGGAGTCGTGGCCCGCCAGCCATCTTGAGCAAAAAGGTGAGCCACAACTCAGGATGCAATGGTAGCTAGAATTCGGCAAACTGGAAAGCTAATGGTGGTTCTCGGCGACCTCGGCGTCTCGGCAGTGAACAATTACGCGAAGACTTCCGGGTCCGCCTCGGCGAAGAATGCACCGTGCAACCGCCGCACCACCTCGGCCGCATCCTCTTCCTCAATCACAAAAGTCAGATTAATCTCAGAAGCACCCTGCGAGATCATGCGGATTTTTACATTCTCCAGCAGGGAAAAAACTTTGGCGGCGACGCCGGGCGTGTCACGGAGACTTTCGCCCACTAGGCAAACGATGGCTTTGCGGCCTTCGTACTTCACGTCGGCAAGCTTGGCGAGATCGGCGGCCAGAGAAGGAATCGCCTCGTTGGTTTCGGCCGTGACCGAAACGCTAACCTCGGAGGTCGAAACGACGTCGACGGCGACCCCATGTTGATCGAAGAGCTCAAAAATGGATTTCAGGTATCCGTGCACCAGCAAGCGCCGGGGCGCAGCGACTTCGACGAGAGTAATCTTTTTCTTGAGGGCGATGGCCTTAAAAATGTTTTTGCAATGAGGAGCGCGCGCCGTGATCTTCGTGCCTTCGCAGGTGGGGTTGTGCGAGTTCAGAACGAAGACGGGGATGTTCTTCTGGATCGCCGGCAGGACCGTTGCAGGATGTAGCACCTTGGCTCCGAAATAGGCCAGTTCGGCGGCCTCGTCAAAGCTGATCACCTTGATACGGCGGGCATCGGGGCAGAGGCGCGGGTCGGTGGTCATCATNNNNCTTGCGCAGGCGCTCGTTGGTTTCTTCGAACTGTGGAACCGCGCGCATGAAATTGTTATCGGTGAGCAGACACTGGCGCGAATCGACATGGGCGCCGGACAAGCCGCGTGCTGTGAAAGCCGCAGCCACTATTTTGCTCGACAGCACTTCACCGAACGAAGCGACGTAGTCGTACGTTCGAGGAGTGATTTCGCCGACTGCGCCGATGCCGCGCAGAAGTTCGTCGAGGTCCTCGAAGTCGGCTCCCAGGTTGCCGTGGAATTCAGTGAACAGCGCCGTTCCGAGGAGCTCGCCGGCGGTGTCGTAGTGGCGTTC
>PLHN01000287.1:5282-5896 GCA_003139975.1 Acidobacteriaceae bacterium | reverse complement strand
AGACGGCATCATGACTCCGCACTCCATCACGCGCTACTTCAATGGAGAGATGTCGCAGCAGCGCTTCATCACCACCGCAAAATACAACCAGAATCTGCCCGATGCGCTCTTCGAGGCCTCCGTGACCTACGGGCGCAAAGAGCCGCTGAAGCGGCGGTAGGACTTCGCGCCGCCTCTAAAGTTTATGGCGAAGTATGGCCAAATCTCTGAAAAACAGGCCCCATTCACTCCCAAAGTACCCCATACATCTGTAATCGCCTAAACAAGATGGCCGCCTTCTGATCAATTGAGCCACGGAATGTGGCTTTTTTGCCACATACGAAAATCGCCCATCCTTATAAACTATTGGACAGCAAAGCACTTACAGCCTTCATCGGAATGCAGGTGGTCGCACCGGTTCGGCGCGACCGATTAGCAACTTTGATCCACGAACAGACAATTCGCAACGCCGCAAGTTGTGATGGCATCGGCCTCCACAGTGGAGCACCGGTCCACTTACGCATCCTGCCCGCCACGGCCGGAACCGGTATCGTTTTTCATCGTACTGACCTCGACTGCTTCCCCATCGAAGCCAGCGGCCGCAACGTCGCTCGCGTCAGCTACGCCACCAGCCT
>PLHN01000287.1:0-5234 GCA_003139975.1 Acidobacteriaceae bacterium | reverse complement strand
TGCGCGAGGGCGACAAGTTTATCGCTGTCTACCCCGACGACGCGTATTCCGTCTCTTATTCGATCAACTTCCCCCATCCCCAGATCGGCAAGCAGACATTTCGCGCGCCCCTCACCAACGGCAGCTATCTCGAGGAGATCGCGCCGGCGCGCACTTTCGGTTCCCGGCAGGACGAGCAGGCTATGCGCGACATGGGCCTGATCCGCGGCGCTTCCCGCGAGAACTGCATTGTGTTGACCGAGCAGGGCATCGAAAATCCCCCGCTCCGCTTCCCGGATGAGTTTGTGCGCCACAAGGTGCTCGACCTGATCGGCGACCTGGCGCTAATCGGCAAGCAGATTCTGGGGGCAGTGGTTGCCGACCGCGCTGGCCATGCCATGCATACTGCGCTCGTCTCGCGTATTCTGCGCGACCGCTCGTTGTGGGAAGAAACCACGATGGAAGACGCGAAGTACGCACCAGTCGCGGCGTCGGCAGTCAGCGTCAGCGCTTAACTCAATCCGCCGGTTGCGGCGCAGTCCACTCCAGTGTCGGCGCGCGTTCCGCCTGTAAGCGCTGCAGTTCGGCCTCGGCTTCCACCCGCACCCGTTCGGCATAGGCATGCGCGCTCTCGCGATGTTCGGCTCCCAGCGCCGAAAGCCGCGCTCGCAAGTAAGGCTGGTCCTCTTCTAGCCGGCGCAGCAAGCGCTCGGTCCGGGCAATCTTCTCTTCCAAAGTAATCATGGCTGGGCTCACAAAGAGTCGTTCGCAAACTCAAGTTAGATTGCCATACCCGGAGGTAAGCGCAAGTCACCAGGCGGATGCGTGTGATTGCGATTGCGCTGGCTCGGTTTGTGAAAGGGGGAGCGGGAAACGCAGGAGGGTGACTAGACGAGCGATGCGTAGCCCTGCAGTTTTGGAGGCATCTCACTCTGCAAGCGGTCGGTCAGCCATTTTTCCAGCTGGTATTGCGACGTTTGCGGAACCTCCACGAAATGAATACCGGCATGGCCGGAACCGTCGGCCCAGGCAATCTGGCCCTTGAGTTCAAGCGAGATGCTTGTCGTCGGCAGTGTGAAGCGGAGTCCGACTGTCATGTCCTTCTCTAGCTTTGAGGTGACGCGCAGGGCAATGCCGCTTTCGCTCAAGTTGGTGGAATTCGCTTTGACTTCCCCGACTTTGGCAATGCTCACGTGCACCGGCATCTCGATCGGATAGCGATAGTAGCGGCGCCGCTCGCGGATCATAAAATTGAGCGCGGCATGAAAGCAGCGCGTGGCATGCAGCGGCGTGAGCGGTTTCTGTAGAACGAAATTGGCGCCCGACTTGAAAGCTTCCTGCGTGGTCGTCTTCCCGTTCAGCACGGCGAAAGCCACCGACTGGGAATTGCTCTGCGTTTGGCGCAGCCCCTGGAGCATTCTGAAACCGTCTGGCAGATCGTCGCAGTCGATGATCACGGCATCGAATTTGCGTTTGGCAAGCGATTCGCCGCCGCTCCCAGTCTCCGAGCAAACCATGACATTCACCGAAATTTTCTCCAGCGTCGGGCGCAACACTCCGACTAGAGCGGCGTCCTGGCTGACGAGAAGGGACTCCAGGTTCATAGAGCTTCCATAGTAGCGGTCAAGCTGGCAGGCGGAAACTTACGTAGGTACCAGGTAAGGGAGTTCCTCCGGTCATGTCAGACAAAAGCAGCCCGCTTCCGGATGCGGCAACTACCACGGGAATCAGCGGGATACAGACTGCAGCAATTTCCTGTGGATTCGCCAGACGTTTACCGCGACACTAGCCAGGTGTCCGAAATGGCGTATCTTTCGCTCGGCTCGAACCTCGGAGACCGCGCCGCCAATTTGCGCAACGCCATCGTCCGATTGGAAGTAGCCGGTCCGGCGCGCGCGCTTTCCGCTTTCTACGAAACGCAACCAGTGGACGTCTCCGACCAGCCCTGGTTTCTGAACTGCGTTCTCGCAATCGAAACCGAGAAGACACCGCGCGGATTGCTGAATCTGGCGTTATCGATCGAAGCGTCCATGGGACGGCAGCGGACACGCGACAAAGGCCCCCGCAAAATCGACATCGACATCGTGCTCTTTGGCGACCGAGTCGTCGACGAGCCCGGACTGACGATCCCGCACCCGTCCATGCACCTGCGCCGGTTTGTGCTTGAGCCGCTGGCGGAAATCGCGCCCGCCGCCCGCCATCCCATTCTCGGGAAAACGGCGCGCGAACTCCTGGCCGCGCTCCCACCGGGCGAAACCGTGCGCCGGTTGGACGAGCCATCCAGCCGCGGCGCGAAGACCTGACCGCAATTGCCAGGCATTCCCCCGTGTTCCTCCGTGTACTCTGTGGTTAGTGCGTTTTGCCCGCAGTTAATCGGCCTTGCCTCAGGGTATCGCGATTACGGAATGATGAGCCCGCTGCCCGGGCTCTCCGGCGCGGCCATTGCCGACTGCGACTCAGGAAACTGCGCAAAAAGAAAATCGACGTAGGCACGCGACTTAGGACGCCCCGACGTGCGCGCCACTCCCATGCGCAGCAGAAATACCAGCGCCTGTAAAACCTCGGAGTCGCGCAACCGCGAATAGCCCAAATGCTTTTCTTCGGCTTCGCGAAACTCCTTCACCATGGTGGCAACTTCCCGGGCAATCTGCTGGTGGGTCAGGTTCGCGCTGGGCTGTTCGTAAATCAGGCTCGACTTGACCAGCGTCTGGTAGCTTTTGGCTAGCGAAGTGAGCGCGGCGATCAGATCGCGGTCGTTGAGCGTATGCCCGTCAAGGGAGCGCCCGGCGCGCGCGCTTTTGGCAAGCGCGTAGCTGAGCCCAACGATCAGGTGCTCGCGCTCATAGAGGAACTGCTCGGCAATCTCGACTTCGGGGAAAAGCGCATCGCGATCGAAGCCGCCGTGTGCGCCCGCCGTGTCATGCTGCTGAGCCGGCTGCCGCGACTGGGCTCGTGACTGCAAAAGATACGTACAGTCGCTCGGGCAATCGAGCGTCACCTCGCGCTGTTCGCCGCAGCATTGCGCGCAGATTTTCCCATGCACAGCTGGACAGAACCGTTTTTCCTTCCGTTCCTGGCAAAGGGGACAGCTCACAGGGCTTTCCTCAAAGCCCGATTATTTCATGAATTGAATCACCGCCGAGGCACCGAGCCGCCGAGGGAAATCGGATCACCCGATGCCGTACTAAATATCATAATAAAGATGAAACTCATACGGATTCGGCCGCATCCGCATCGGGTCCACTTCATTCCTGATCTTGTAGGAAATCCATGTGTCGATCAGATCCCGCGTAAACACTCCGCCTTCCAGCAGGAACTTGTGGTCCGCCTCAAGCGCGGCCAGCACGCCCTCCAGCGATCCCGGCACCGACGGAACCTCGGCCGCATCCTCGGGGCTCAGTTCATAGCTGTCCTTATCAAGCGGCTCGCCGGGATGAATCTTCTTCTTGATGCCGTCCAGTCCGGCCATGAGCATGGCGGCAAAGGCCAGATACGGGTTGCACGAAGCATCGGGCGGCCGGAATTCCAGCCGCTTCGCCTTGGGGCTGTCGGAATAAACCGGAATCCGCACCGCCGCCGAGCGATTCCGCTGTGAGTAAGCCAGATTCACCGGCGCCTCATACCCCGGAACCAGCCGCTTGTACGAATTCGTAGTCGGCGCGGCAAACGCCAAAATCGCCGGAGCATGCTTGAGCAATCCGCCCGCATAATACAGCGCCATTTCCGACAAGCCCGCATACTTCTTGCCCGCAAACAGCGGCTTGCCCTTCATCCACAGCGACTGGTGCGTGTGCATGCCCGAGCCGTTATCGCCAAACAGCGGCTTGGGCATGAACGTGACCGACTTACCTGCCTGGTACGCCGTGTTCCGCAGAATGTATTTGTACTTCATCATCTTGTCGGCGGAATTGACGAGCGTGTCGAAGCGCATGTCAATTTCAGCCTGCCCCGCAGTCGCCACTTCATGGTGATGGCACTCCACGTCAATCCCCGCGTCAATCAAGTGCTCCACCATCCGCGAACGCAGATCCTGGTGCTGATCGGTGGGAGGCACCGGAAAGTATCCTTCCTTCATGCGCGGCCGGTAGCCAAGATTGTCCTCCTTGCGCCCCGAATTCCACCGCCCCTCGTCGGAGTTAATAAAGTAGAAGCTGTGCTGCGTAGCGCTTTCGAAGCGTACGTTATCGAAGATGAAAAACTCCGCCTCCGCCCCAAAAAATGCCTGATCGGCAAGGCCCGTCGCAGCCAGATACTTCTCTGCGCGCTTGGCCACGCCGCGCGGGTCGCGCCCATACGGCTTCCCCGTCGGCGGATCGATCGCATCCCCAATCAGCACCAGCGTGGGGATTTCACGAAAAGGATCCATGAAAGCCGTATTCGGGTCGGGCACCAGGTTCATGTCCGACTCGTGGATGTGAGCCCACCCCCGGATCGAACTGGCATCGAAGCCGAACCCTTCCGTGAATACGTCTTCGGTGAGTTCGGTGATGGGGTAGCTGGCATGGTGCCAAATGCCGGGCAGGTCAACAAAGCGCATGTCGAGAAATTTGGCGTTATTCTTGGCGGCGAATTCGAGTACACCTTTGGCGTTCATTTATAGAAACCTCTTCGCTTAAGGATTCCGGAGAACCCAAGTATGAGAACGTGCCAGCCTATAAGAGGCCATACAGGGGGTCAATGACCGGGGTCACAGAGGCACGGCGAGAACCGGCAGAAACCGGAGAAGAAGGATTTTGGAAGCTGGTTGTGGCTCTCTGTTTCCGGGGAAGTTTGCCTTCAGAATTTCGTCCGCAGAAATTCGACGAGAATGTAGCCAATCACCGCTGCAACCGCCGCGATCTCAAAATTGGACATCGTGAAAATGTCCAAGAGCGCCCAACTCAGGCCCTTCTTCAGTCCCATTCCCGAGCGTTCAAACTCGCCCATCAGCAGATTGGAATAAAACAGGAAGACAATGAACCCGATCTCGATCACTGCCCTCCAACTGTGCTTTTTCATTGCCCGAGGATTATAGCGCCTCGAAATTGCAGCTGGTTCGAGCCTGCCCGCTGCCAATCGCTGGCATAAATAAATTTTATTTGGCGCGAGTGCCCGGCACGCGATAGCCTATCTGGTTATCCCCAGGCATTCAAACCGCGCTTGCGTACCGGCCAACATTAAGGAGAACCATGTCTACTGAACTGCGAAATTTTCTTTCCATCCCGTACGACGAACTCGAAGAAATGAATTTGCAGGCGAAGAAGCAGCGCCTCGAC
>PLHN01000193.1 GCA_003139975.1 Acidobacteriaceae bacterium | reverse complement strand
CACCGGATGCAGCAGCCGCAACGCACTATCAAACAAGTTCACCAGATTCACGCACGCCGTTCGCGCCGTCTCTGGGCTCGCACTCTCCATCAGCCGAGGCTTGATCAGTTCAAGATACCAGTCGCAAAACTCGCCCCAGAAGAAGTCATAGATCCGGTTGGCCGCTTCGTGAAAGCGGTAGGTCTCGATCGCTTCGCTCACATCGCGAGTCGCCCGATTGAAACGTGAAAGAATCCACCGATCCTCAAGCGTGGAAGAAGTGAACCCGGAGACGCCTTTGTCCGTGCGGGGCGGACACTCCTGTCCGCCCACGGGCCGCAGGTCCGGCGCGACCCGATCCACATTCATGAACATGAACCGGGCCGCATTCCAAATCTTGTTGGCAAATGCCCGATAGCCATCCGTCCGGCTCTCATTGAATGCAATATCCGTCCCCGGAGCCGCCATTGCCGCCAGCGTGAAGCGCGTCGCATCGGTACCAAAACGATTGATGACATCCAGAGGATCGACTACGTTCCCCTTCGTCTTCGACATCTTCTGGCGCTCGGCATCGCGCACCAGCGCATGAATGTAGACGTTGCGAAACGGTACGCTGTCGTCTTTCTTGCCGCCGTATCCGCCGGCCTTCTTGATCGCCGGATCCTGTTCATGCCCTTCCATGAAGTAGCAGCCAAACATGATCATGCGCGNNATGCGCGCCACCCAGAAGAACAGAATCTCGTAGGCGGTAATCAGCAGTGTCGTCGGATAGAATACTTCCTGATCGCGCGTCTTCGCAGGCCAGCCCAAAGTCGTGAACGGCAGCAGGCCTGACGAAAACCACGTGTCGAGCACGTCGGTATCTTGCTCCAGCTTCGCGCCACCGCACTTTGTGCACTTGACCGGCGTCTCGCGCGCGACAATCACTTCGCCACAGTCGCCGCAGTGCCACACTGGAATCCGGTGTCCCCACCACAGTTGCCGTGAGATCGTCCAGTCGTGGATGTTGTACATCCAGTTCAAATAAATCTGCTTGTAGTTCTCGGGCACAATCGTGATCTCGCCCGACTCCACCGCGCGAATCGCCTTCTTCGCCAGCGGCTCGATCTTCACGAACCACTGCTCGGACAGACGCGGCTCAACCGCCGTCCCGCAGCGGTCGCACTTGCCGAGCGGCAGCGTGTAGTCTTTCTCGGCGACCAGGAATCCCTGGTCCTTTAAATCCGCCAGCACCGCCTCGCGCGCCTCGTAGCGATCTAGGCCTCTGTATTCGCCCGCATTTTCATTCATGCGCGCATGCTGATCCATGACGTCAATCTGCGGCAGGTTATGCCGCTTGCCCGCTTCAAAATCGTTTGGATCGTGCGCCGGGGTAATCTTCACCGCGCCGGTGCCGAACTCCGGCTTCGCAATATCGTCCAGAATGATCGGGATCTCGCGCTCCATCAGCGGCAGCAAGACTTTCTTTCCGTGCAGATGCGTGTAGCGCTCGTCGGCGGCATTCACCGCAACAGCGGTATCGCCGAGCATCGTTTCCGGCCGCGTCGTCGCAACGGTGATGAATTCTTCGGCGCCGGGCTTCGTCCCCGGCTTCGTTTCGACAACCGGATACCGAATCTCCCATAACTTTCCTGGCACCTCTTCGTGCTTGACCTCGAGATCGGAAATCGCCGTCTCGCAGCGGGGGCACCAGTTCACGATGTACTTGCCGCGATAAATCAGACCCTGCTCATACAGCCGGACAAACACCTCGCGCACAGCGTGCGAAAGGTTGTCGTCCATGGTGAAGTACTCGCGTCCCCAATCGACCGACGCGCCCAGCCGCTTCATCTGGTCGAGAATCGCGCCGCCATATTCGCGCTTCCATTCCCAGACGCGCTCGACGAATTTTTCGCGCCCCATGTCGCGGCGTTTCTTGCCTTCTTTCGCCAACTGGCGCTCGACCATCATCTGGGTCGCGATGCCGGCGTGGTCCGTGCCCGGCAACCACAGCGTGATGAAGCCGCGCATGCGATGCCAGCGCACCAGGATGTCCATCTGGGTCTGGTTGAGCATGTGCCCCATGTGCAGGCGGCCGGTCACATTCGGAGGAGGCAGAAGCAGCGTGAAGACCGGTCGAGTCTCGCCCGGCGCGGGCGTTTCGACGTGAAAGAGCTTTTCCTTGACCCAGTATTCGGCCCAGCGCGTTTCAATCGCGCCCGGTTCGTAAGCTTTCGGCAATTCGTGAGGCATGTCTGTCGTGTGGGACCGGGTCTCGGACCCGGTCCAAGCCGAGCGCAACTCGGCAAAGTCGTCGGAGGAGCGGTGAAACTATTGATCTTACAGGCGTGAGAAAAGAAGGGTCAAACCCGTATTGTTCTCACCCCGTCAAACCCGGAGTGCAGATGCGAGGCCGCGCTAGCGAGATGGGCGAGGTCCGCGAGCAGGGGCTGGGTAGGTTCGTTGTGACTGTAACAACAATTCCTTCCGATTTGCCCGTCATCCGACCGGAGCGGACACGATTCGGTAAACGCTAACCGGCCAGCCGCGACGTACAGACGTAAGACCGAAATCGCAAGACTCCAAGAGTAGCCCCTTTCGCTATAATCACAATCCGACGGCGCAACAGAAAGACATCGTCACAGCGGCGCTCGAGAAGCGACGTTTGCTAGAGTCAAGCCAACCGGGGCCTTGGGGGAACCTAGATGTCAGATATGAATGACAAAGTGGCTCTGATTACCGGAGCGAGCAGTGGGATTGGCCGGGCGACAGGTGAGGCCTTTGCGGCTCGAGGCGCCAGGGTAGTTCTTGCGGCGCGGCGCGAACATGAATTGGCGACGCTCACGAGTGAGCTAGAGTCTCGGGGAGGGAGAGCCAGCTTCGTGGTCACGGATGTCGCAATCGCTAAGGATGTCGAACGGATGGTGGCGCATGCGATTGAGACATTTGGCCGGCTCGACTACGCAGTGAACAACGCCGGCATTGAGGGGAAGTTCGCAAGCATCACGGATCTACCCGAGCAGGAATGGGATCGCGTTCTCGACACGAACCTGAAAGGGACCTTTCTGTGTTTGCAGTACGAGGCCCGAGCCATGCTTGCGGGTGGAAACGGGGGTGCGATCGTCAACGTCGGTTCTGTAAACTCTTTTCTCGGCTTCCCCACTGGCTCGGCGTACGTGGCCTCGAAACACGGACAAATCGGGCTGACGACGAGCGTTTCCGCGGAGCTGGTGCCGCAGGGAATCCGGGTCAACCTCGTTTGTCCAGGATTCATCGATACGCCGATGCATCACCGGGCGCGCGGCATCGTCGGCGACGACTTGTACGACAAGGTTCTGATACCACGTGTTCATACGAGGCGCGCAGGGCGCCCGGATGAGATCGCCCAAACTATAGTCTTCCTGTGCTCCGACGAGGCTAGCTACATCTCGGGCACCACGCTGACACCGGATGGCGGGTTCACTCTGACGATCTGACTTAGATTATTTCGCAGCATCAATCCTGTTCGTTTGGTCATTGAAAGGGAGGGCTTGATGAAAATGCCTGCATTATTTGACTTAACCGGTCGGGTTGCTGTCGTGACAGGTGGTAATGGTGGAATTGGTCGCGGGATTGCGCTCGGATTGGCTGAAGCCGGCGCTGCCGTCGCAGTGTTTGGACGAAACGAAGAAAAGAACCAGCGGGTGCTTTCTGAATTGAAAGCAATCGGCGCTGCNNGGTTGATGTGACCAATCGCGCCGGACTGGAGCCCGCGCTTAACAAGGTCGAGAGCGAACTCGGTGGCATCGGCATTCTGGTAAATAATGCCGGCAACGTGTCGCTGAGCGGCGGTGTGTTGCAGGAAAAACCTGAAGATTGGGACAGCGTCATCGAGACGCAACTCAATGCAGTTTTCCTTCTTTCGAAGCTCGCTGCCAGATCGATGGTCAGTAATAAAGGTGGAAAGATTATTAACATTGGCAGTATGTACTCGTTCTTTGGATCTGGGCTCGTCCCTTCTTACAGCGCCGCGAAAGGAGCGATCGTCCAACTGACCAAGTCCATGGCCATTGAGCTCGCCCCCCACAACATCCAAGTCAATGCGATCGCGCCGGGGTGGATTGAAACGGACATGACCGCGCCTGTACCCACAATGCCCATGAACGATGAAATTCTTGCGCGGACTCCGGCCGGTCGCTGGGGTCAACCGGAAGAACTTGCCGGAACAGCCGTGTACTTGGCCTCGCGGGCTTCGGACTTCGTGACCGGTACTACGATTCGTGTCGATGGCGGTTATGCGATCCGATGACACTCCGAACGTAGCTGTAGGCAGAATGGACGTCTAACGGGCTCGCGCACAGTAATCCCTCTTATCGCGGCCTCGTGATCGCGCCCTCGGCGGCCGAGGTCACCAACGCCGCGTACTTGGCGAACACTCCCGACTTGTAGCGCGGGGCCGGAGGCTTCCATTCGGCGAGACGCCGCGCGATTTCGGAGTCGGAAATTTCCAGTTCCAGCTTGCGAGTTTTCGTATCGATGCTGATGCGGTCGCCTTCGCGGATGGCGGCAATCGGCCCGCCCAGCGCCGCTTCCGGCGCGACGTGGCCGACCATCAGGCCGCGGGTCGCCCCGCTGAATCTTCCATCCGTGATCAGCGCCACGCTTTCGCCAAGGCCTTCGCCGACAATCGCGGCGGTCACGCTCAGCATTTCTCTCATGCCGGGTCCGCCCTT
>PLHN01000419.1 GCA_003139975.1 Acidobacteriaceae bacterium | reverse complement strand
AAGGAAAAACTCGAGCAGCTCAAACTCGAAGAGCAGGCCGAAGAGCGCAAAGGCAACCTGGAACGCGTGGCGCAGATTCGCTACGGGTTGATCCGGCAGACGGAAGAAGAGCTGAAGAAAGTCACTGCGCAGATGGACAGCAAAGGCCATCGCATGCTGAAAGAGGAAGTGGACGAAGAAGACGTTGCCCGCATCGTCTCGAAGTGGACCGGCATTCCGGTGTCGAAGATGCTTGAAGGGGAAGTCAAAAAGCTTGTCAAGATGGAGGACGGGCTGCGATTGCGTGTTTTGGGACAGGACGAGGCGCTGGAACGCGTGTCAAATGCGATCCGGCGGTCGCGGGCTGGGCTGAGCGATCCGAAGCGGCCGATCGGGTCGTTTATTTTCCTTGGGCCGACGGGCGTTGGCAAGACCGAGCTGGCACGGGCTTTGGCGGAATTCCTGTTCGACGATGAGAAGGCCATGATCCGCATTGACATGTCGGAATATATGGAAAAGCACGCCGTATCGCGGCTGATCGGCGCGCCTCCGGGATACGTTGGCTATGAAGAGGGCGGGCAGCTTACGGAGCAGGTGCGGCGGCGGCCTTATGCAGTGGTGCTCTTCGATGAGATCGAGAAAGCGCACCCGGATGTATTCAACGTTCTGCTGCAGATCATGGACGACGGGCGCCTGACCGACGGGAAAGGCCGCCATGTGGACTTCAAGAACACCATCATTATCATGACTTCGAACCTGGGGTCCTCGTACCTCCACCCCACCGCGCCAAAGGCAGGCGCGGCGGGGGCCCCGGAGATGAGCCCGCAGGAGTTCGAAGATGCGTCGAAGCAGGTGATGGAGGCGCTGCACGGGCACTTCAAGCCCGAGTTCCTGAACCGCGTCGACGATGTGATCATCTTCCGTCCGCTGGGCAAGGAACAGTTGGTGAAGATCGTCGACCTGCGGCTGGAAGATCTGCGCCGACTGCTCGCCGACCGGAAAATTTCGCTGGAGCTGACGGAGGGGGCGAAAGAGCTTTTGTTTACCGCAGGTTACGATCCGAACTTTGGGGCGCGGCCCCTGAAGCGGGCGATCCAGAAGCTGGTGCAGGACCCGCTGGCGCTGAAGATCCTTGACGGCGAGGTGCTGCACGGGGACCACGTCATCGTGGACGCCAACAAGAAAACCGGGAAGATGATGTTTAAGGTGAGCGAACGGGTGGGGGAGAAGAAATCGGCAGGGACAAAGAAGTGATTCCCCGGCGCGGGCAGGCGGTCCGGTTCGGCAAAATGTTCCACGTGGAATGCTGCGAAATATGCAAAGTGTTCCACGTGGAACATTTTGTGCATGTAATAGTGTCCGTACATATGACGCTAACCGCGACATGCGATTGGAGTTAAGACGGTTTTGGCGCCGAGATTTCGGCGCTGGATTTCTGACGGGCGAAATTTCTGCCTGGAGCGACGTGAAGAGGGCAGTCTTTGCTCGGCAAACGTCCTCTTTCATGGAGGGGTACGGAAGGGGATTTTTGTTGGGTACGAAAGTGGACAAAATGGCCTAAGAATGTTGGCGGGGTTTGGCCGGTTTTGTGATATAGACAACGCACCTTCATTTTGCGCTCGACCCTTAGGCGGCGCGGTCGGTCCCGACGTTTCTGTGCAACAGTCGTTACCGCGGCGGCTAAAGCCGCATTCAAAACAGCGCGGCTACCGCAGCGCTGAAGCGCTGCGCCACCCAAAATCACGCGCGTCTGGGCGGACCGGGTTGTTTGTCTTGGTCAGCGCTGCTCCGGACGCAAGAAGGCCTCTCGGGTACGATCAGTAGTTACGGATCACTTTGCCCTTAGGGAGGGTGCGATTGGCTGAGAACGAAAAGCTGAGAGAACTTTTGACGGAGCTGGCTCGGCGCGGGGCTAGCGATCTGCTGCTGGTGGGGGGCGTTGAGGCATCGGTTCGCCATAACGGCGAGGTCGAGAAGATTGGGGATCATCCGCTGACGGGAGCGGAGATCGAAGAGCTGGTCGAGGGCGTGCTTTCACCGGTGGCGGCGGAGCAATATCGTAAGACTCAGATCGCGGATTCTTCCTACCGCGCCGCCGGGGTGGGACGGTTTCGCATCAACCTACATCGCGAGCGGGGACAGGCGGCGGCGGCGATTCGCGCGCTTCCGGTGAAGGTGCCTGCGCTTGAGGAACTGGGGCTGCCGCCCGAGGTGAGCCATCTGGCGGGCTTGCGGCGCGGGCTGGTGCTGGTGGGCGGCGCTGCCGGAGCGGGGAAATCGACCACGCTGGCGGCGCTGGTGAACGAGATCAACAAGCACGACGCACGGCACATCCTGACGATCGAAGATCCGGTGGAATATGAACACCAACATGGGCGCAGTGTGATTGAGCAGGTGGAGGTGGGAACGGACGCACCTGATTTTCCGACGGCGCTGCGGGCGGCGCTGCGGCAGGCTCCGGATGTGCTGGTGGTGGGCGAAATGCGCGATCCGGAGAGCATGGCGATTGCGGTATCGGCGGCCGAGACCGGACACCTGGTTTTATCGACGCTGCACACGACGGACGTGGCCTCGGCGGTTTCGAGGATTTCGGATTCGTTTCCTGCCGAGCGGCAGAATACGATCCGGCAGGAATTGTCGATGGCGGTCTCGGCGATTGTGACGCAGATGTTGTTGCCGAGCCGCAAGGGCGGACGTGTTCCGGCGCTGGAGATGCTGATGGTCGGGTACGGAGCGCGGCAGCACATACGGCGCAACGCGCTGCAGCATCTCCACCAGGAAATCACGATGACGAAGGGGAAGGGGTCGATCACACTGGAGGAATCGCTGGCGCGGCTGGTGCGGCAGGGGCATCTGGAGAAGGATGAGGCGCTGGAGTATGCGGTGCATCCGGACGATTTGAAGAGTTTGCTCAGGATTGCCTAGAACTGGGTCGTCGCTGTGGGACTTGAGTTGTTTCCCCGCTTTACCCCGCGCTGAAGCGGGGCTAAGATCGCTGGCCTCTCCGGGGGGCTGGATCTGTGCGCACTTCGTTCCACCGCGACGTGCATCCGTACTTATTTTGGGCGGCGAAATTGTTCGACGACTTCTGCCTGCGCCAGATACCACGCCACCAGCACCCGCACGATGATGCCGGCTCCGCCGGGGATGAGCGCCTTCACATTCGCAGCCGCTGTTGCCGCTGAGACTGCGGGGGCCAGCATCACGATGCCGGCGATGGCGATGAGCATGGCAACGTGGCGCGTAATGTTATTCAGTTTGAGAAGGCCCCAGGCGACGGCGGCACCTGCCAGCGCGGTTAGCAGGAACATGTAAGGGCCGGCCAGTTCGAGGCCGAAGAGCAGCGGAGCTCCGGCGGACATGGAGATCGTGCCGGGGCGAACCAGCATCAGGGCGCCGGTGATGCCGAGATAGATTGCGCAGAGGGCGTAGAGTGCGGCGATGGCGCGCACTGCAGGGGGAAGCGGTTCTTGAGCGTTCTGGGTCACTTTGAGCGAACTTCGATTCACAACGCCGGCAAAAGGCTGGCAACCACAGGGTACACAGGGGACACGGAGGAAGCCAGAGTCCGGATAGAGGCAGGGGGCTTCGACTGCGCGGAGGCCTCGCTTCGCGAGGCCTCTGTTCCGCTCAGCAAGACACTGATACAGATATATCGGTACCATAGTACAGTGGTACATAGGAGAACACGCATGGTCATCGCCGGAGGGATTCTTCTCGCATTCGCAGCCTTTACCATCAACCACACTCCCGAGGCGGAAAAGCCACCGGAGCCGGCGATGCCGGTGCACGTGGATAACAGCTTTCAGTTTCTGGTCCACGCGCCTTTGAGCGTCGCGGGCCCGCTTTTCGGGCCGGAGGGCGAACGAAGGTGGGCGGGTGACGGGTGGGATCCGCAGTTTCTTTATCCGCAGCCCGCGAAGGACGTACAGGGAGCGGTGTTTACCGTACAACAGGGAAAACATACGAGCGTATGGGTTGCCACGTTGTTCGATCTAGCGGGCGGGAGGATGCAGTATGTGTCGGTTGTTCCCGGCATTCGAGTATCGATTGTTGACGTGCAGTTGACCGCACACGACGCTTTGACGACCAGCGTGGAAGTGCGCTATGCGCGCACGGCAGTGGAGGTCTCGGCGAATGAGGAGGTGCAAGCGCTGGGCGAAAGCGACCGGCAAGAAGGCCCCCACTGGCAGGAGGCGATCGAAGGCTATATCCGAGGGCAGCGCGACGGAAAGCACAAGAAGTGATCTTGGAGAGGGTCTTAGCGGATAGCTGCGGGGCTAGAGGTCCAGATTCGACATCCTGCCCCTAAAGGGGCAGTTGATTCTTAAAACAGCGCTAAAGCGATACCCCGATACGAATCGGAGCTTTTCAGCAGCGATCGAGAGTTGCCGTTTGTTCTTTGAAGTTGTAACGTACCCGGTCAGACTCAATTTTCAGTGAGGTATGAAATGAAGCTTCGTTATCTGGGTTGGTCGCTTGTTGTTTCGCTTCTCTTGGCTGGCACATTCTGGGCGCAGCAAGCGGCGCTTGCGCCGAAGACTGTGGTGGTGCGGGCGGGACATTTGCTGGATGTGAAAAGCGGGAAGACGCTGGCGAATCAAACGATCGTGATTCAGGGCGACCGGATAACGAGCGTTGGGAGCGGCGACGCCCAAATTCCCGCCGGTGCGCAGGCCATCGATCTTTCGAACGCTACCGTGCNNATGCGCACACGCACCTGACTTTCAATCCAAATTTTGGTTACTCCTCGTTGGCGATCTCGGTGCCGCGGGAGGCGCTGATTGGGGCGCACAATGCGCGGACCACGCTGGAAGCCGGATTCACGACTGTGCGCAACGTAGGAGCGACAGGTTATGCCGACGTCGCGCTACGCGATGCCATCAATGCTGGCGATGTTCCGGGACCGCGCATGCTGGTGAGCGGTCCGGCATTAAGCATTACGGGCGGACACTGCGACAACGATCTGCTGCCGTTTGAATATCACGCGCAGAGCGACGGCGCGGCCGATGGAATTGAGGCGGTGCAGCACAAGACACGCGAGATCATCAAGTATGGGGCGGACGTGATCAAAATTTGCGCGACGGGCGGCGTGATGTCGAAGGGGGACGATCCCAATGCGGCGCAGTACACGCTGGAAGAGATGAAAGCGATTGTAGCGGATGCGCACCGGTTGGGACGCAAAGTGGCGGCGCACGCGCATGGCGCGCAGGGCGTGATTTGGGCATCGGAAGCGGGCGTGGATTCGGTGGAACATGGACACTTGATGAACGATGAAGCGATTGCGACGCTGAAGAAGAACGGCACGTACCTGGTGCCTACGTTGTATCTGATCGACTGGCAGCGGGAGAACGCGGCGCAGGCGAATCTCCCGGACTTTCTAAAGCACAAGATGGAGCTGGTGTCGCAGACGGGGAAAGGAAATGCGAAGAAGGCGTTTGAGGCGGGAGTGAAAATTGGATTTGGGACGGACGCGGCGGTGTATCCGCATGGGCTGAATGCGCGCGAGTTCAACGTGTACGTAAAGTTGGGGATGACGCCGTTGCAGGCGATTCAGACGGCGACCATCAATGACGCCGATTTGCTGGGGTGGCCGGACAAGGTTGGGACGGTTGAGCCGGGGANNGCCGTGGACGGCGATCCGCTGGCAGATGTTACAACGCTGGAGCGGGTGAAGTTTGTGATGAAGGGCGGCGAGGTGGTGAAGAATGGGTACGCGAAATGAGGGGAGATCACCGGGCTTGGCTGGTGGGGAAGCAGTGAAGATGACCGTGCGGGATGGGCGCGCGGCGTCCGTGGTAGCCCTGATGCTTCTGCTTCTTTCGACTTTTTCGCCCGCCTCCAGGAAAGAAACGAAAGAAGAGCCCCTCCTTCATTCCGTGGGCTTTAGTGTTCGACAATTTTCCGCGCCGGCAGGCTACAACTGGCGGGGCTCGGACGATCGGGCGCTGAGCGGTATTGTCTGGTATCCCGCGGAAGCCGGCGTTGGAGAAAAGGATCAATACGTTGGTCCGCCGGAGGCGCCGCTGTTTTATGCTGGCCGCGCGGCCAAGGACGCGACGCTGGCTCCAAGCTTCGTCAAATATCCGCTCATCGCGCTCTCGCATGGCACCGGCGGAAGCGCCATGCAGATGGCGTGGCTGGGCACTTATCTGGCCGCGCGCGGCTACATCGTCGTGGCTGTGAATCATCCTGGCAACAACGCCGTGAGCGGGTACACAGCGGAGGGGTTCATCGAAGGCTGGGAGCGGGCGCGAGACATCCGCACGGCCATCGACGACATGCTGACGGATGCGCGATTTGGATCGAAGGTCGACCCGGGTCGCATTGGAGCGGCGGGTTTCTCCTATGGCGGGTACACCATGATGGAGCTTGCCGGCGCCACTACCGACGTCAACCGGATTCTGGCATGGTGCGGGGAAAGAAAGGGCGCGTGCGATCCTCCCGAGATGCCGGACTTGATGGCGAGGTTTGCGGGTATAAGGCAGCAACCGCAGGTGCAGCAGGCGTTGCAGCATTCGGGCGATTCCTATCGCGATCCACGCGTCCGGGCCGTCTTCGCCATTGCTCCCGCCGTTGCTCGCGCGTTCACGCCGGAAAGCCTGCAGAAGATAACGATTCCCGTGGAGATGGTTGCGGGCGCGGCGGATTCGATTGCTCCTCCCGCCGAAAATGGTCGGTTCTTTGCGGCAAACATCGAGGGCGCGAAACTGACGATCCTGCCCGGTGGAGTGGGCCATTACACGTTCCTGGACGTGGGTACCGACGCCGGCAAAAAGCAGATGCCGAACTTTTTTGTGGACAGCGCGGGCGTCGATCGGGAAGCCGTACACAGGCAGGTTGCTGAAATGGCGGCTGAGTTCTTCGAGAAGGAACTGGCAGCAGCCAAGAAGAAACGCTGACCAACGCCGCGCCCAATGCGCCCGGTGCGGATTCTGGGGTATGCGCCTACCTCACTTCCATCAGCGGGCGTCAACCAAACGCAAACGCTGGAGTGTCGCGGGATTTCCTGCGTCCACGCGAAACAAGGGATCTCGTTTCGAGGTAAAAACAATCTGGAGTGGATTGTCGGGGGATGGTTCCTTAGGCGGAAATGTTTTCTGCGCTCCAAAACTCAGACCGATTTCCTGCCCTAGGGTAAACCTCTGGCCGGCAAAGAAGGAGATAGGAATCGCGATATCGCCGGAGAAACCATTCGCCGTCTTCTTCCACGCGGTCTTGATATCCAGGTTGTAGTTGTGCGGCTGCGGGCGCGGGGGGAGATAATCCTGTTCGCAATAGACGCTGGGCTTGACGGCCGCAAAGTCCCCCGGACTCAGGTACAAGTCATAGGTGTCGAGGGGTCGCCCCGGGCCAGCTTGAGGCTGTGCCGTTTCAAAGATCAGGCGGAACGCGTCGCCGTTCTGCACGTCTCTTCCCCAGAAAGGCTGGTAGAGGTCCGGGTCGGTGACGTCGGCAGCGATGTAAAGGCTCTCGGCGTCCCATGCCAAGGCGACTCGGGCGGAAAACTGTGCCGGTCCCTTCCAAGTGATTTTTCCCTCCGCAATCTGCGAATCCTCGTTCAGCAGATACAAAGGTTCGGACTCCCATTTGGAAAAATCGCCGTCAAGCACGGGCTTGGCGAAAACTCTGACGGCTTTCAAGGCGTCGCGCTCCTGGTCCCACTGCAGTTTGCCGTCCAGCAATGGTTTGAACATGGGGTCGGCCCGAACCTGAGACAGCCGATCGCGAAGTACGTTGATGACCGGAGATATTTCGGAGACGAGCTTTTCGTAACGGGGCTGGCCCTGCAGCGCGGCAATCAAGGATGTGAGGCGAGCAATTTGCAAGTCGGCGGCAGGGATGTCGATCGGATTCCAGGTTTCTTCGAAAAACGGCCGAAAAACCGAATCGTCTTTAGCGGAGCGGAAAATTTCGAGCAGGGGCGCGAGGATGTCCGGCGCATCCGGGCCATATTGAGTGATGAGAGCATGCCTCTGCGAAAGCCCGGGATTGTAGGCCGGCGGGTTCCAGAGATAATCAGCCACCGTCTGGAGAGGAATCAACGAGGCCCGGGGCTGAATCATAGGATTCGAAAACAGGCCCTGTGTGGCGGCGAAAAGTCGGGCATCCCGTCCGTGCAGGGGTGCCACGTTCAGCCACCACGGGTTGTCGTCATTGACGGGATAGTTGTCCCACACCAGAGGTTTGCGGCGGAGATAGCCGCCCCACTCGTTAGCTTGAGCCACGGTGATGGCTGGCGGAATGGTCTCAGTCCCCGTCCAGATTAGCGGCACTGCGGGATTGACGCCGGCGCCCAGTTCGGTGATGTAGTCGCGATTGCCCCACCCGTTGGTATAGGTCGTGGGACAAACCGTCAAACGGTTGTTCGGCGCCAGCGATTTGAGACGGTCGTAGAGGCGATTGATCAGCTGGACATGGGCCTGGGCAAGCGTCTTGAAGCGCGCCCGGTCCTCGGGATGCGCGAGGTCTGGTGGAACGTCGTCCAGGAACAGGGCAAAATTCGAGACCCCGAGCCGGGCGACAGTTTCCAGCTTGCGAGCGAGGGTCTCGAAGTCCGCATCGCTCGAATAGACCATCGAGAGACCGGGGCTGATGGCGAAACTGAAGTCGATGAAGTTTTCTTTGGCGGTGCCGGCAAGTTCGCCGAGGCGCTTGAATTGCTCGGGCGGATAGGGCTCACGCCAGAGCTTGCGGTGATACGGATCATCCTTCGGACCATAGATGTAGATGTTCATGCCGTGCTGACCCTCAAAGCGCAGGAGTTCGAGCCGGTCGGCATGAGTCCAGGGCGGTCCGTAGAAACCTTCGACCACGCCGCGAAGGGGAAAGGATGGATAGTCGGCGATGATCGCCAGCGCACCTTGCTTCTGCAGGCGAAGGGATTGTGGCTGTGGGACGAGAACTGTCGAAAGCTTCGAGGGGTCGCTGATGAGCAGGTCAGGGAGGCGCAGCAAGGCGTTGTGAAAACCGGCGGCTGAAGCTGCCTGGATGCGGATGCGATTGGGCGCGGCATGAACGGAAGCACGGCCGCTCGAATAAAAGCAGCGCAGAATATAACTTTCGTTTGCCAACTCCGCAGTTGGCTTCACCTTGGAACTGCGGGCGAATCGCTTGAGCTCGCCGAAGAATGCGCTGGGGTTGTTCGCGGTGTCGAGTTCTATAAGGAGGGTGCCGGGACTGGGCCGGAGACGCGCTTTGTGGGCGGTATTGCCGGAGAACCGCAGGGATGTGAGATTTTGCGAAGCCAGCTGCTGCAACTGGCGCCGAATCCGGCTGTCCACCCCGCCGCGGGATACGACCGTCCATGCGGCCTTGATCTGGCCGGTGGCGACCGGACTCAAGATTAGACATATGGAAGCTGCTACCAGGGCCAGCTTGGCGCGCATATTGAGAACCAGAGACCTCCCTCGTTGGCAGCGAACCACGACCTTCGGGTGGCGGCAGAATCGAAGATGGGCGCGTCCGAGCCCGAGCCCGCGTATTTTCACTTGACAGGGTACAACACCTGAAGCAGTATTGATACGTTTTAATAAAAGCTTTTTCTCCTGCATTCTGAGCAGGCGGCTGCGCCGGAAGAAATGCTGGAGGGGGATTTGGATGGGAGTGGGCCTCGAAGCCGGCAGAGAAAGCCGGAGTGCAGCATTAAACTCGGGTTGCGGCTTGGGTTAGGAGGAAGATCGTGAATAGCGGAAACGCAATTGGCAAGACAGCGCGGAATTTTCTTTCTATTTGTGCCCTGGTTCTGTGCGCGAGTTCTGTCGCGCTAGCCCAGGGGGGCAGGGGCAGCATCAGCGGCCTGGTCTCCGATCCGTCGGGGGCGATTGTCAGCGGCGCTAAAGTCACCGCACTCAACCATGCCACCGGAGTCGCGCTGCACACGGTCACAAGCGCGGCGGGCTTGTACAGCTTTGTATCGCTGACGCCTGGCAGTTATGTCGTTACAGCCAGTCAAAAGGGCTTTGAAAACGTAGCTCAGGACAATGTGCTGGTCACTGTGGATCAAGTCACCACAGCGAATATCGCTCTGCGAGTCGGCAGCGTGACCGAGACAGTTACGGTAACCGAAACCTCTGCGCTTGCGGATACCACCAACTCCACCGTGGGGCAGTTGATTGACTCAGCCACCATCGATCGCTTCCCGACCCTCGATCGTAATATTTACGACCTAATTCAGTTGAGCGCGGGTGTGACCCCGGCCAACGGCTCGCCGAGCTCCGGCAATTCGGAAGCGATCACGAACATCTCAAGCGGGCGCCCTGGAGTAGATGTGTCGTCCTATACCATCAACGGCGCCATTCAGGGATCTGTCTATTACATGCTCGATGGGAGCCCACTCGGGGTCGCAGAGAACAATATCGCCGCCATTATTCCGGCCATGCAGATTCCTGAGGATAGCATTGAGGAATTTCGCGTCGAGACCCAGAACACTCCAGCGAGTTACCAGAGCGGCGGCGCGGGAGTCATAAGCCTGGTCAGCAAGTCGGGCGGGGGCCAATTCCACGGAGATGCCTTCGTTTATATCCGGCCTGACGTCCTGTCCGCCAATGACTACTTCAACAAGCAAAGCCAATTGCTGGCCGGTCAGGCGAATCA
>PLHN01000108.1:216-9315 GCA_003139975.1 Acidobacteriaceae bacterium | reverse complement strand
CACGCGCGGATGTAGTCGGCGTTTGCCTTCGTCGGGTCGGTCTTCTCCAGCGACTTGGCTTCATTCATGTAGCGGTCGGCCACTCCCATAAAGGCCGCCGCCCACTCGTCTTTATCCCGAGTATGGATGGAGGCGAAGGCTTCCTTGACGTCGCCGGGATCAAGTCCGATGAGCGGATACTGGCCTACTTCGGCGCGGTGGATGGCTTCGATTTTGATCTCATCGATGGTTCGCTCCGCGCGCGGCTGCGCAAAGCACGGGACGCTCAGCAGGACCATCAGCGTCAGAGCGATTGCTAATGAAGTTTCCAATGACGTCTTAAGTCGAGCCGATTGATGATGCCGTAATGGTGTTGGCACGAAATGAGTTCCTTTCCAGTTGGAAAAAGATGGGGCCGGAGGGAGGTCCGGCCCGACTTGTGAAGCCTGCGCGATCAGAAAATAAGCTTCAGGCCGAGTTGCACCGAGCGCGGGCCTCCCGAACCTACGGCCGGGTTGGCGGCGGCGACGTCGGGCGTGGCGCACCCGCACCCGAAGCCGCCCACAGAAGGATCATTGAAGCCGAAACCGTTCTGACCGCCATAAGGATTGGCGAAGTTAGGATGATTGAAAATGTTGAAGAACTCGGCGCGGAACTGCGCGCCCAGCCGTTCTCCAAATTTCCAGTTCTTGGCGAGTGAAAAATCCACGTTATGGAATCCCGTGTCACGGAAAATGTTGCGGCCCATCGTGCCCTGGGTGCCGATGATCGGTGGAAGCAGGACCGAATTCCCGCTTGCGTAGCACCCGAAAGTAAGCATGGAAGTCGTCAATCCATTGCTTGCCGCTGTATTCTTGCAAAGGGGGTTGTTAATCGCATATGTCGGATCATTCGGAGGATTGGTTGGGATCCCAGGCTGGAAGAATGGGATGCCGGTGGGAGTAGATTTGAAGTCCTGAGGATTCCCATAGAAGTCCCAGCGATCGTTCAACTCGCCCGTCAAGCTGACATCCGTGCCCGCATCCATCACGCCGAAAGGCTGTCCCGTCTGCATAGTGATAATCGAATTGATCTGCCAGCCCTCCAACAACTGCCCAAAGCTCTTCGTCCCTGGGAGTAAGTAAGTCAGCGAGACCGTTAGACGGTGCCGGATGTCAAAATCGCTGCTGGCATACTCGCGGTTGGGATGAGTGCTGTCGCTAGGCAAGCCAAGTCCGGCGCCGAAGTCCCAGTTAGCGCCAACCTGATCCAGAGCGTGGGCCCAGGTGTAGCCTGCGATCATCGACAGCCCATGGTAGTTCCGAGCAGTCAGGGTGGTTTGCAGTCCGTTGTAGTTGGAACGGTAGATATTGCTCATCTGATAAACGAAGCTCAGATAGGGGAAACACGGCCCACCGGCGCCGGCTCCAATCGGAGCAGGGCAGTTGTAGGTGAATGGCCTCCCAAACTGCTCGCTGCCGTTGTCCAGTTGAGGATTCACCTGGTTGATGTCGTGGATTCCTACCAGGCGTGATCCGTGGTTCCCCACATATCCCACTTCCAGCACCAGATTGGGCGTGAAAGAGTGTTCAATGTTCAGGTCCCAACTGGAAACGTAGGGAGTTTTGAGGTTGCGGTCAACGCCCAGGATCGAGCACGGCGACCCCGTAATTGGATCGCAGTTGACAGGGTTGGTACCGAACACAGTTCCGAACCAATTCAAGCTCGATCCCGGGAAAAATTGTAGTCCCGTTGCGATACTGCCTCCGGCAGTATCTCCGGCCGAATCAAGAGAAGCTCCGGTCGGAACCGTCGCCAATCCCTGGGAGTTGTTTAAGGCCAGGAATGACTCCCAATTCAGCGTCTCATAGGCAACCCCGCCGCCGCCCCGCAACACGGTTCGTCCAGTTCCAAAGATATCCCAGGCGAACCCCGCACGCGGCGCAAAATCCTTCCGGTCGGGATTGTAGGGACCGCTTACCCCATTCACTCCGGCTTGAATCAGTGCTTTCGACGGCGGTAACGATGGATCGAAATTTCCAAGAAGGTTGTGGTCTTCCTTGATTACGGTATTGACCTCATAGCGCACGCCAAAGTTCAGCGTCAGGTTTCTGGTCACACGAAAATCATCTTGAATAAATCCGGCATAGCCCCAGTTGTGAATGTGGCGAGTAGGATCTCCAATGAGAAGTGTGCCGTTGGTGGGCAATCCCGCAAAGAAATCTTCAATGCCCTGAGAGTTTCCACCTTCGAAGTTGCCCCCAATGAACTTGATTCTGCCGCGTGAGCCGCCATAGGCACCGCCGCTAAAGGAGTCGCGGTGCACCTCTCCACCAAATTTGATGGCGTGCTTGCCGACAAGGTAGGAGATGTGATCGACGAACTGGAAGCGCGTGTCCGGGCCCTGCACCTTCGGCCAGTTGAACCCACCGAGTTCCTGCGGAAAGATGTAATAGGGCCAAACGCTGATGCGGGGCAGGCCCCCATAGAGCGGATTCGTCACCCCCGTATCCAATCCGTATACGCTCTGAGGGTCTGTATTGTGGTCGTTGGTAAAGGTGGGCTGGTAAAGGCGGTTGTACCCAAAACGCGCTTCGTTTACCCAGCGAGCGTTGGGAACGTAGGTCCAACTCTCGCCAAAAACCTGGGCACGTGTGTGAATCTGCGTTAGCCACTTCGTCTGTAACTGGCTGGCGTCAGAAACCGTGCCTGAGTTGTCGCCAATGAAATACATGCTGCTCAAAGTGTTCCTGTCATTCAGATGGTAGTCGACCTTGCCCACTGCATTGTCCGAACTCACTGTGTTTGGTAGGCCGAAGTTAATGGAGCTGTTTTGAGTAAGGCTGGTATTGATCGGGAACCCGCTGCCATTGCAGGAAACCGTGCTGGGCGGCGTGAAAGTACAACCCGCGATCTTGAGACTAGCCGCACTAACGTCGTTCTGGATCGCTCCTGCCAAAAAGGCATCGTGCACATTGACTATGGCGTCAGGAATGCTATTCGCACAATCGCCGGCGCCGGAATAGAGGCAGTTCCCCGCGGTCGGCAGCGGGACGGTGGACCAAGTTGTAAGGGAACCGGTGTTGCCGACCATGTAGCGCTGACCCTCGTATCCGCCAAAATAAAAAAGTTTGTCTTTGATGATCGCCCCGCCAGCGGTGCCTCCAAACTGCTCCAGATTCCGTGGATTCTTCGTCTGGCCGACCGGGTTGTAGTAGTTACGCGCATCGAGCGGCGTGTCGCGCCCGAAGGCGTAAGCCGTGCCATGAATTTTGTTTGTGCCCGATTTCAATCCCACGTTCATGATCGCGCCCGGCTTCCATCCATATTCCGCGGGCGGGTTCTGCTGCACGTTGAACTCCTGGATGGCATCGACGGGCAAAATAGTCGCCGAGTCCCCGGCAATGCCGGCGCCGTTGATGATGCTCTGCCCGGAAAATGGTTCGCTGTTAAATAAGCCATCCACCAGATAGGCGTTGTCCTCGGCGCGCAAGCCATTGGCGCTGGTCGTCGAGAACCCGCCGCCCGGGTACCGAATTACCCCAGGGCGCAGTTGGAGAAGATTCTCGTAGTTCCGGCCGTTGAGCGGCAGATCGTTAATCTCTTTGTTGCTGAGCGTGCCGCCAAGTACGGACGAGGTTGTATTCACGAGCGGAACCTCGGCGGTGACGACTATCGTCTCTTTGACGTCGCCGGGGCTGAGAGCGATCTCTACTGATACGTCAGTAGCGACCTCAATCTGAACGTCGCGCCGCTCGACTGTCTTGAAGCCTTTGGCTTCAGCGCGCACGGAATAGATTCCAGGCTGAAGGCTCGAGACGACGTAGCCTCCCGAATCGTCGGTGGAGGCGGTGCGCACCGTGCCGCGCTGCACGTCAGTGACGGTCAACGTGGCCCCGGCCACCGCCGCCCCGCTCGGATCGTGGACGTTCCCGATAATGCGTCCGGTGGTGGTTTGAGCAATCGAAGGAATCGCGGCAGCGAACAGCAGGCAGGCCAACACCATAGTCCGAGCGGCTTCCATGCGATAGGGCATCACGACCTCCAAAGAGGATGCAGCGTCTTTGTCCCACATGCGGACTTTTCGGAAAAATCTGGCGATGGAATGTATAGCCTTGATGCGGCCTACCCGTCAAGTGGTATTGTGGCCCGACCGGTAAACAGCTGATGAGTCGTTCATGCTTGTCCCGGCAAGGTCCCGGCGATGGAATCGGTTTGGGAGAGGCGTACCCGTCTGAACAGAAACGGCTCGTGATAGCGTATGGTATAGTGGTACGACCTCAAGACCTTTGTTGCTGTCCGAGACCGGAGAGCGAGAGTTCCCCATGGCAAACGCACAGCTCGATCCTCTGGCTCCAAAGCCCGTGTACCGGACCGTACGGACCTCCCGGCTCTTCGAACAGATCGTAAAGCAGGTGGAAGATTCCATCCTGAGCGGCCAGTTGAAGCCCGGCGATCAATTGCCGGCTGAGCGCGATCTGGCACAACGTTTCGGCGTGAGTCGCACCGCGGTGCGTGAGGCAGTCAAAACCCTCCGCGAAAAAGGGCTGGTCGAAGCATATTCAGGCCGGGGCACGTTCGTCACCAACGGAACGTCCCAGGCCATTCGCCACTCGCTCGATCTGATGATTCGTTTCAACCAGCAGGAAGGTTCTGGCCACGTAGCGGAACTGCGGCAGGTGCTGGAGCCCGAGATCGCTGCGCTCGCGGCTCCGCGCATCGAAGAACAACTGCTTGCCACCATGCGCGAAGCGGTCGCGACCATGGATCGCAACCTGGACGATCCCGACGCTTATGTCGAGGCCGACCTCGATTTCCATCTGGCGCTGGCTGAGGCCGTCGGTAACCCGCTCATTCTTTCGCTGCTTGACTCTATCGTGGGTCTCTTACGTGAGCAGCGCAGCCGCATTTTTAAGGTCGACGGAGGTCCGGAGCGCGGACAGTTCCACCACAAACGCATTCTGGCGGCGATTGAGAAACGCGATCCAGAAAAGGCGCGCGATGCCATGCGTGCTCATTTAAAGCAGGTGCTTGCGGATTCCTCCTCTGCGGCAAGAAAGGGATCGCGCTCCAAGCCAACTTCCTGATCACGCAATCCGAAAGGAATTTCTGCATGGCAAAAGTCGGATTCATCGGTCTCGGTGTGATGGGCGGCAACATGGTGAGCCGTCTGCTCGAAAAAGGGCACACCGTCACAGGCTTTAACCGGACCCGCTCGAAAGCGCAGTGGTTGATCGAGCGTGGCATGAAATTCGCCGATTCTCCGCGAGCCGTCGCGGAGGCCTCCGATGTGATTTTCACCATGGTCACCAATGCCGCCGCGCTTTGCGCCGTCACCGACGGCCCCAACGGATCGCTGGCAGGCCTTTCTGACGGCCAATACCACATCGACATGAGTACGGTAAGTCCCGAGGTAAGCCGCGCGCTGGCAGCCAAGGTTCGCGAAAAAGGTGCCGACATGATCGACGCTCCGGTTTCCGGCAGCGTCATCACGCTTCAGCAGGGCAAGCTCTCGGTCATGGTCGGCGGACGCAAAGAAACCTTCGAGTGGCTCAAGCCCCTGCTTCTCGACATTGGGCCGAAGGTGACCTATGTTGGCGACAACGGCATAGCGTTGGCCATGAAGATCGCGCTCAATCTGCAATTAGCCGTGCAGATGCTGGCTTTTTCCGAGGGCATGCTGCTGGCAGAAAAGAGCGGCATTCCCCGCGAGGTTGCCCTGGACGTGATAGTGCACAGCGCGATCGCGTCGCCCATGATTCAGTACCGCGGGCCTTTCGTGTTGCAGCAGCCGGAAGAAGCCTGGTTCGACGTCAACATGATGCAAAAAGACATGCTGCTCGCGATGGAACTGGGCCGGAAGCTGAACGTGCCGCTTCCCACGACTGCTGTGAGCAACGAATTCCTCACCGCGGCCCGCGGCATGGGCTGGGAGAAGTTGGATTTTGCGGTGATGTTCAACGTGCTGGCGCGTATGTCGGGGGTCGAGAAATGACGTCGGCGACCCAACCGGGCGAAGTTCTCAACGATGTTGCTTTGTGGCTGCGGATGTACACGAATATGGTTGCCGTCCGCCTGTTTGAGACTCAGGTCAACGAACTGTACACGCGTGCGCTCATGCCGGGCCTTGCTCATCTTTATATTGGCGAAGAAGCTGTTGCAGTCGGCGTGTGTGAGGCGCTGGAGCGAAGCGACTACATCACCAGCACACATCGTGGCCATGGACATTGTTTGGCCAAAGGCGCCTCCCCCGATCGAATGTTCGCCGAACTGCTGGGCAAAGAAGCCGGGTACTGCAAGGGCAAAGGCGGTTCCATGCACATTGCAGACCCGGCGACCGGCAACCTGGGCGCGAATGCGATTGTCTGCGGAAGCGCGGGAATCGCAACCGGAGCCGCATTCTCAGCAAAACATTTGGGCACCGGAAGAGTCTCAGTTTGTTTCTTCGGTGAAGGTGCGCTGGGCCAGGGCATTCTCTACGAGGTCATGAATCTGGCCGAACTCTTCAAGCTTCCAGTAATCTACGTTTGCGAAAACAACCTTTATACCGAATACACGCACTATTCGGAAACCACGGCTGGCGATATTCTGTCGCGCGCGACGGCGTTTGGCCTGCTCGCAGCTACGGTTGATGGACAGGACGTTCGCGCCGTGTACGAGGCTGCGCACATACTGATTGAGCGGGCGCGGTCAGGCGTTGGCCCGGGCTTTCTGCTTTGCAATACTTACCGCTATCACGGGCATCACGTCGGCGACATCAACCGCGAGTACTACCGCTCGAAAAAGGAAGAGCAGAGATGGAAGAACGAACGCGATCCCATCGCGAACTTTGCCAAATGGCTCATGGACCAGAAAGTCGCGGACAAGACGAAGCTCGATGCGATTGAAGCCGAGTTCGCTGACGAGATGAGGAAGGCTGTGGAATTTGCTGTAGCCGCACCCTATCCGGTGCATCGAGAAGTGGGCGAGGACGTCTATGCCTGAAACCAATGCAGCCGGGCAACGCGAGTTGACCTTCGCACAGGCCATTCGCGAGGCGCTCGCCGAAGAGATGCGCCGCGACAAGACGGTCTGCATCATGGGCGAGGACGTAGCCGAGGCGGGCACTCCTTTTAAAGTTCTTTCTGGCCTGCTTGAAGAATTCGGCAAGGAGCGCGTGCTGGATACGCCGATCTCTGAGGCGGGCTTCACCGGGCTGGCGGTGGGTGCGGCCATGACGGGTATGCGTCCGGTGGTCGACATCATGTTTGGCGACTTCATCACGCTCACGATGGACCAGATGGTCAATCAGGCCGCGAAAATTCACTACATGTCCGGCGGCGCGTGGAAGGTTCCGATGGTGATGCGCACGACCCTGGGCGCGACTCGGCGCTCGGCCGCGCAACACTCGCAGTCACTTCATGCCTGGTTCTGCCACGTGCCGGGGTTGAAGGTGGTTCTGCCGTCGACGCCTTACGACGCCAAGGGGCTGCTGAAGGCGGCCATTCGCGACGAGAATCCCGTAGTCTTTTTCGAAGACAAGATGATGTACAAGCTCAAGGGCGCGGTGCCCGAGGGCGACTACACGGTTCCACTTGGAGCTGCGGATGTAAAACGGGTGGGAGAGGATATCACGCTGGTCGCCACCAGCAGTATGGTGCAGGTGGCGCTGGGGGCGGCGACACTTCTGGAGGAAATTGGAATCAGCGCCGAAGTGGTCGATCCCCGCACCCTGTGGCCGCTCGATGAAAAGACTCTGATTGAATCAGCGAAGAAAACATCGCGCGCGATTGTTCTCGACGAAGGATACGAGCGCTACGG
This sequence comes from Acidobacteriaceae bacterium, assembly GCA_003139975.1. Lineage (GTDB taxonomy): Bacteria > Acidobacteriota > Terriglobia > Terriglobales > Acidobacteriaceae > Acidiflorens. The sequence continues at coordinate 1,557 of PLHN01000108.1, read as the reverse complement.
CGTCACCGCCGAGCTTGCGTCGGTGATCGCCACGGGCGCATTCTACGATCTGGACGCGCCGGTCAAACGCATGGGCGCGATGCATGTTCCAATTCCCTTTTCGCCGCCTTTGGAGGATGCAACCGTGCCGACCGAACAGACTGTGTTTGAGGCCGCCCGCACACTTTGCGGCCGATAAACCGCTTAACTGTTAAAGGAGAATTCTATGGCTCTGCCCACTTATGGAACGATGGCGGTGGATTGGGAAAACCGTGTCGATTTCGATCGCCTGCGCCGCGAGCGCCTGGCGCGCGCCAAGGATCTCCTAAAGAAATCGGAGATGGGCGCCCTTCTCTGCTTCGACATGAATAACGTCCGCTACCTGACGGCGACACACATTGGAACATGGGCGCAGGACAAAGCCAACCGCTTCACGCTGCTTCCGCAAAACGACGAGCCGATTTTGTGGGATTTCGGATCGGCGGCGAAACACCACCAACTGCATTGTCCCTGGCTCGGAGAGCGGTCGCGCTCCGGAATCTCCATGCTGCGCGGCGCCATGACGCCCGAGATGGGGCGCGCGGAAGATGTGGCGAAAAAGATTCGCATCGAGCTCGAAATGCGCGGCCTGCATAAAGAACCGGTGGGGATCGACATCATCGAGTTGCCCGTTCTCTTTGCTTTGCAGAAGGAAGGAATCACGGTAGTGGATGGCCAGGCGCTCATGTCGGAAGCGCGCCTTATCAAGACGCGAGACGAGATCACGTTGCTGAATACGTCCGCCATGATGGTGGACGCTGCTTACGACGAACTCTATCGTGCGATGAAGCCGGGCATGAGCGAAAACCAAGCCGTGGGTCTGGTAAGCAAGGTGCTCTACGATCTCGGTTCCGAGTATGTAGAAGCCGTGAACGCCATCTCCGGCGAGCGCTGCAATCCGCACCCCCACGTTTTCTCGGACCGCGTCCTCCGGCCCGGAGATCCCGTGTATTACGACATTCTCCATTCCTACATGGGATACCGCACCTGCTATTACCGCTGTTTCACCATCGGGTACGCCTCGCACGCGATGAACGATGCGTATAAACGGTGTCGCGAGTATCTCGACGCGGCCATTGAACTCGTGCGCCCGGGTCGCACCACGGCTGAGATTGCTGCCGTGTGGCCGAAAGCGCAGGAATTCGGCTTCCCCAACGAAGAAGCCGCTTTTGCATTGCAGTACGGTCACGGGATTGGCCTCGCCATCTGGGAGAAGCCGGTCATCAGCCGCCTCGTGTCTCTCGAACACTCCTGTGAAATCAAACCGGGCATGGTGTTTGCTCTGGAAACCTTCTGGCCTTCGACGGATGGCTGGAGTGCCGC
>PLHN01000108.1:0-147 GCA_003139975.1 Acidobacteriaceae bacterium | reverse complement strand
CGCGTGCGCGAGATGATCGAAGCAAGTTCCAGGCAGGAACGAGTTGGCGTGGGAGACTGACGATCGCCCCTGCTTCTCTGCCGACAATTCCCGCACGAATGGTCCTCTAATTATGGCGATCAGTGTCGTTATGCCCGCGCTCGAAAT
>PLHN01000128.1 GCA_003139975.1 Acidobacteriaceae bacterium | reverse complement strand
CCCATCATCAGCGCCGTGTTGATCGCGGGTGGGATCGCCTTGGGCATCGCCGGAGCGCGTTCGCGAAGCTGACGCCATGCGCGACTCAATGCAGATCCGCGTGACCAATTCCGTGCGGCGCTGCGTCTCCATCTAACTATGCGGTCGTGACGAGACTTGCGTCGAACGCTTTCGCTGGTTCCCATCGCGCAGGCGGGAAGCTGCGAGTCAAGCCCGGCTCGGTTGCCTTGCTTTGCCGATGGCCGCAGGACAGGCAGATCGCTCCCACTTGGCGGATGTCGGTCTCTTTCGATATTTCGTTTTCACGAACTGCGGTTGAGCCCGCTACCACCGGGCCCGCACATTTGTCGCAGGAATAAGCTGAGAGATGCAGGTACTGCTTTTTCATTTTGGATCCTCGAAAGCTCAGTCGACGGCCCTACACAACAGCGCGCGGAGCGCCCGCCAGCTTAACGACCAGCACCACCAGCGCAACAGCCAGCAACAAGTGAATCAGACCTCCCGCTACGTGTAAGCCAAGACCGAGAAGCCACAGAATCAATACCACAGCGAAAATCGTCCAAAGCATATTGGCCCCCTTCGCTCACATGAGCATTCTCGAAAATGCGAGAATCAGAAAACTCGCCTAGGTTGGGGCTGGAGCAAGCGACTTCCCGCACTCCAGACAAGACGTCTGCGCCCGCGGGGTGATTAACCCGCAAAACGGACACATTCTTTGCGACGTGAAACCACGAACCGGTGGCGTAACCGACGCAAACAGCTTCCACGCCGACCTACTGAACCGGGCAAACCTTCTGCGAAGACGATCACGGAACTGACTAAGAGCGCTTTCCATCAATCCACCTGCACGTCTTTTCCTTTAAGCGAACGATTTTGTTATAGGCAAATGGCCGAAGGGGCCAGAGAAGTTCCGAACTTCGCCAAGCTGACGATGAACATGTCCAGGCCCGATATTGAACAAGACTGCTCATACCCGTGCAAAAGTGACAGTCCGCGCATTCCACCGTCTATTGATGTTCGCCACCGCCGTGCGCTCCACCACTATGTGAAGAACTACCGTGGGATGCGCCACCACGCGCTGCTGCCGCGTGGGAGGAGCCATGAGACGAACCACCACGAGTTGCTGCGGGACGAGATGCACCATGAGATGGGCGACTATGCGCCGCTGAGGCATGGGAGCGAGTTATGTGGGCGCTACCGTTGGACCTGCTATTGCGGCTCGCACCTGTCGATGGGCGTCCACGATTCTCTGCGTGAACACCGCCGCCAGTCCCGCGACCGGCGACGTAGGCTCCGCCTCCACCACCGCTGAAACGATGACCGCCCCAGCCGTGGCTATAGCCCCAGCTTGCCCATGGACCAACACCGAGGAAGATGCCGTTATAGAAGTAGCCCGGCCCATAAAAGCCGCTGGGTGCGCAGCCATACGGTGAATAGTCGTAGTAGCCGTAGGCACAGACAGGTGGATTTATGCTGATTGTAACTTGTCCGTTAACCGTTGGCACCATGGCCAAGGTCGCGAAGAAGGTTATTGTGCCGACCAGAAGCACCCTGCGGATAGCGAAATTCTGAACTACGTTCCTGACTTGCCACATTTTGGTCCTCTTGGAGTTTCCACTCGACTCGCGAGTTGTGTCTCCAGTATCACGCCCTTGCCCGAAGATAACTGATCAATACAGATCATCATGGCAATCCTCCCCTTGAGACTTGCAACGACAGCAGGGAGTCGAACGTCGTTCAACTCGACGGATTCGCTTTGCCGCCTTCATTGGGGGTCCGAAGTCTCTCTGGCCAAGCCGAGACTAGCCAGAGGTCTGGGGCTCCGAGAAAAAGTGCGAGCGGTTGCGAGGATCGGAACGCCGAAACGGTGGGGGGCATTGTAAGGCCGGACTCACGCGGGTTCGGCTTTCTTTGCATACCGCAAGAAAACTGTGGCCCACGACAGGAAACTGGGGGACCGCAACGATGGCAGTGTGTTTTTTGCTCAGACTTCAAGACCACCAAAATGAGGAGGTTCGGGCGCGAGAGTAGCAGAAAACCGGATTGCGTTTATATGCAGTTGTCCGTCGCTGACGAAACCGCGGGTGGCTATTGGTTTTCGACATCTACCCTTCTGTGCGTCCGTCGCAACTGTTCTCGATAGCGATCGACTACCCCGGGATTTCGGAAGCCGGATCAATGATGCCCAATGAGTTCCTTCCGCTCCCGGCCGGCCTTCTCGGTATGCCAATACCTGTCGCGGAGATAGTGACGATGCAATTCCTCTTCGTAGTCGCGAGTGATGAGAGCTGCTTCGGTATATTCCGGAGATCCTTTGACGGCTTCCCGAGTGAGGTTAGTGAAGACTTTGGATTCTTCCCAGCTGATTCGTTCAATCCATTGGGTTGAAATCAGGACCTTNNGACGTGACCGATCTCTCCGTCCCGGGCCTGAATCGTGCGGCCGGCAACATCCTTCGTGCTGCGGAGATGCGGGTCATCATCTTTCTTGTGACGAGTGGCTGCGGACCATCGCTCTTGTCGCTGCGGGTAGGCGGATGCACCCCAAGCGTAAGCCCCCCCCCAGTATGCCGGCCAACCATAAAACGAGTAGTACTGAATCTCGTACTGTCGGGAGACTGGTTTGTCGGTGTCCAAGGACGGACTGTTCTCAATTTGCTTCTTGGCCAGATCGACGGGAATGACCTGGTCATCCTTGCGAGCTGGATCTAGTGCGTAAGGCGAAATCAAAACCTGCCGGCCGCCCAGCCAGCCACCTGTATCAGCAATGAGATATCGGACCGCCCAGCTCCGGTCATCGAAGTAGAACTCTTCAGCCTTGCCGATGTCTCCGTCGCGGACGCTCAGTTTGTAATCCTTTAGATCTTTAGCTAGTCGGAGCATTTGCGTTTCTCCTTGGCGATGACGACCGCGGATGTTTTCGACAGAAAACAAACTAATCGCCATCGATGCAAGCCTATGGGAATGAGTGCTCGCAGTCTGATCAATAACGCTCACGGACCCTATGGCAAAGGTACCGGGATCACGCAATCTGGAATCGTCGGAAGACGGGTACTTTGATCAAATCCAGTAAGAATGCAAAGAGCAGCGATGCCAAAAGCGAAGAAGCGACGACTGCAATTGGCAGAGGCCGCATCGCGATACCGCGCATCGCCAGGGTAGAGATGATCACGATGTCACCGATCGACGAAACAATGAGCCATGTACCTGGGCGAGAGTTCCACAAATGTCGGCGTTCGCGAATGGCGTAGAGGGTAGCCTCGCCGCCGAAGACAAGCGCGACCGCGGCGAGGGTCTGGAGCGCACCGATGTCGAGCCCTAGCTCGTATTTGCCTACAAGCAGCGAACCCGTACAGAACCCTAGAAGGCAGATTCCTAGGACGGAGCATGCCAACACCAGCTTGCCGATTTGCCACAGACTGGGCTTTGCCGACGGCCGGACGTTGTCTGCGGTGACAGACATCCCAAGAAAATCGCCGGTAATCATGATGATCACCATGAGTAAGGGTGTGAGGATGGCGTGACCGGTGACGATCAGCCCGATGGCGAGGAATAGCACGTTGACTATCTTCTTGGTAACAGAGTTCAGCGTGTAGGTAAGGATGCGCTGAAATGCCGACCGGCCTTCCTTGACGGCGAAAACGATGCCGCCGAGTCCGGCAGTGGTCAACACGATTCCTGCGGCTGACTTCGCTACGTCCGTTGCTGTGGATACTGCAACTCCAATCTGTGCCTGACGAAGCGCGGGGGCATCGTTCGCACCATCCCCACACATCCCAACCGTGTGGCCGCTCTTCTCAAACGCCTTTACCAAGTCATACTTTCCTTCGGGGAAGACGCCGGCGAAGACAGCGAACTGCTCCGGGCGCACATCCTTCGGAAGCGGGCCTGGGGGACAGATCGGCCCCTCCAGTCCTACTGCGTGAGCCACGATACTTGCTGTAGCCGGCGCATCCCCAGTCACCATGACCACGCGCACCCCGAGCCCCTTCAACTCGGTGATAAGGGAAGCGGCATCGGATCGAGGCGGATCACTGAGCGCGATCAGCCCGATGAGTTGCATAGCATTCGGAACACCGGCCACGACTGCGAGGACTCTGTAACCTTGCTTCTCAAGTTCATCGGCCAACGTCGCTCCTGGGGAACTCTCCCCCTTCGCAGATGGCTGCGCAAGTGCTATCACCGTGCCATACGCCCCCTTCACGATCCGTAAACTCTGACCGTTTCCTGCGGTGGCCATCGCCTCCGACATCTTCCTAGCCGGGTCGAACGGTATGAACTTGACGAGCTCGGGCGCATTCTGCTCGCTCTTCTGTTTAGCGGCACCTCGAATGGCTGCGTCGACGGGATCCTGGCCACCATCGGCACTTGCCAGCGAGGCCAATGCGAGGACGCGGGCTTCATTGAAACCGGGCATCGGACGGACGCTGTTCACGGACAATTGGTTCTGGGTTAACGTACCCGTCTTATCAGAGCAGAGCACATCCATGGTCGCCGCTTCATCGACGGCGGACAGTCGAGTCGAAAGCACTCCCTCTCTCGCAAGGGTTCGGGCCCCAAGAGCAGTCGCGAGCGTAAACGTCGCTGGCAGAGCTACGGGGATGGCTGCGAGTACAGCCGTGAGCAAAAGAGGAATCGTTTCGCTCCAAGGCAGACCACGGAAGGTCGCATAGGTGATCAACCCAACGATGATCACGCCATTGAAAATCGCGAGGTTGCGCACGACATGAAGAACAGCCTTCTGTTGCGAGCTCACAACATGCGCCGTGCGTACCAACTCGGCAGTGTGCCCGAATTTGGTTCGCGGCCCCGTCTGGATTACTCTTGCGGTAGCCTCGCCTCGCCGAACGAGTGTGCCCGCATAGGTTTCTACGCCCGCGCCAGACTCGACCGGCACAGATTCACCAGTAAGCATCGATTGGTCGAGGAGAACAGATCCGTCCACGATCTTCACATCCGCGGCTACTACTGCGCCCAGAGACAGCTTCACCAAATCACCCGGCACCAACTCCGCGGACGGTACTATCTTCCATGCGCCATCCCTCTGCACTGATGCATTCAAGGCAAGACGCGACTTCAGGGCCGCGAGGGTTGCTTGAGCTTTTCCTTCCTGAAAGAACCCCAATGCAGCATTGAAGAAAAGTAGAAACGCTATGACCTCTGCCTCGGTAACCTTGTGCAGTAGTAGTTGCAGCACGATGGCGGCCTCAAGCATCCATGGGACGGGAGCCCATAATTTGTCGATCATTCTGCGCAATGGGTGGAGCGCAGCGCTGGGCATGGAATTTGGCCCCACTGTTTCGAGCCGGGTCTGAGCCTCTCGCGTCGTTAGTCCACATCTATCAGCCGATGTGACTGTGGATTGATTACTGGGTGGTGCCAGCGGTGCCGCCACTACAGGATTGAGAGCCGTCGTGGGCATATGCGGACCTCGCTTCCTTAATCACTCGGCCGGATGATTTGAACGTTGCGCTCAAAACGATCCGGGCGGAGTCGGCACGATCTGTCCGAACATCAGAGGGCACGCGCTTGGGGAAGAGGCTTTCCCGAGATCGCTAGCGGTCGACGTCTCGCGGCCGAAAGCGAACTGAAATGCGGGCTTGGGTGAGGACTCCCGCCAAACAAGGTCTTCACCCATTTCGTCACCCACTGAATCGGTCTCAGCACTATTGGCTTACCGCAACTCTCACAGCCGAAAAGCGGCCGCACATCTGCCAGGATGGCGTAGGCCACGTTGAGTATGACTTGAAATGGCCGAAATCCGAATATGCTGGTGGCGAAACTCCACGCGAACCATCTGGTGTTGGGCAAATCTCTTAGAACTTCTGCGACGGCTTCTCCTCCAAGCTTCATCGAGCCATCGGGCATTAGGACATGGATCGTCTCATACGCATCCCAAATATCGAGATCAGGATTGAGCGACCGGAGCCTCTCCGGGTCGTCACCAATGGGTTGTACGATGATGTTCGTCGCGCCCGATTTGCTCTGCGCCGACCTTTGCACCCAATGTCCAATGTGACGGCAGACAGCGCATTCGTCATTGAAAAGAAGAATTGGCTTAGGCTGCTTCTGCATCATCATCAATTGGCCTCCGCTCCTGATTCAAAGGGCTGCGTCACCGCTGTCAGTACACTGGATACAGTCGGGGATGGTCCCTCGACACGTCCAACTTCGTTCTGATTAAGAAACATGATCAGAGTTGGCGTGCCCTCGATCTGGTAGCTGCCAGCGAGTTCCTGCTCGACTGCGATGTTGACCCTGAATATCCTCTCCTGGGGTTTCACCATTTCTGCCACCTGCTCCAGAACAGGCTCGATCGCTCGACAATGCGCACATCCGTAAGACATGAACTCAACCGCGATTGGCCCCTCCGCCTCAAGAACCAGCCGGGGAAACGTGCTGGCAGTAACTGTTTTTATCTTGTCACTGGACAAAGGCCTCAACGATGTTTCTCGGGGATGGTCCAAAGTCTCGTTAATCATGGTCGCGTCCGCGCCGGATGTAGTCTTTGGCTGAAGCCGTGCTGACTCCATCTTCAAACGCTACCTTATCGATGCGGCTTTCCTCGGCTTGCTCTTCAGCTTCTTCCCTGGCGGCCGCAGCATCATCGGCAGTTTCCATCTCTCCGTTGCCTCTCATGATTGGGCCCGGGGTGACGGCCTCATTTTCGCGTGCTTCCTTCTCCACGTTATCTTCCTCAATTTGCTCCTCAACCATTTCCTCATTGGCCGCGGCATCGTCGTTTGCTGCCATCTGCTTGCTCAATAAAGATTCCAGTACGATTGCGGTGTTCTTCACATGACTCCCTCTGCGCTTTTTATAGGGTCGCCGAACCGCGTTCGCAATACTGGTCACAATTGATCAGCCAATCTCAGGCATGAGGCTCGAAACGGATTGGCGCATCCACGAGAGGAATAGGAACATGACATCGAATACAGCGACACTCCCGAATGCAAACGCAAGGCCACTGACTCCCGAATTGCTCTGGAAGATGGACGCCTATTGGCGTGCCGCAAAGTACCCGGCAGTTGGGCAAATCTATCTCTCTACGACAATCCGCTCCTGCGGGAACCGCTGAAGCTCTCGCATGTGAAGCCACTTGTGGTCGGACAGTGGGGGCAGTTCGGGCAGAACTTCATCTACGTGCATTTGAACCGGCTCGTTAAAGAATATGACCTCAACATGATCTACACCGCAGGTCCTGGGCACGGTGGCGCAGCTCTGGTGGGCAATACGTATCTCGAAGGAACGTACAGCGAGGTTTATCCGAACATCAGCGAAGATGAGGGCGGCCTGAAAAAGCTGTTCAAGCAATTCTCATTCCCTGGGGGGATCTCCAGTCATGTTTCGCCGGAGACGCCCGGGTCGATCCACAAGGGCGGCGAGCTTGGCTATTCGCTCAGTCATGCCTTCGGCGCAATGCCCATTCAATGAAGGTTAGGGCAGTGAACGATTAGGGTTTTCCGGTCGGAAGACGATTTTACTTCCTGCCTGGCTCCCGGTTCGCTGGCTGCTGTCTCTGCTGTAGTTGCTGTTGCTGCTGTTGGTGGCTTTGCTGCAATTGGTGCGTCTGTTGCTGGTGCTTCTGCTCTACTTGTTGCCTTTGCGCGTCATTCGCCTTCTGTTTATCGAGCTTCACATGCTCCTGGTCCTGCTTCTGCTGGAGTTTGTCTCGTTCCTGTTGCTGCTTTGCAACTTGCTTGTCCTGTTGCTGCTGGTATTTCCTGTCCAGCTTCGGGTTGCCCGTATTTGGAGCACTCCGCGCCACAGGCGGAAGATCGCGAGGATGGACTGCCGCACTAGTTCTCGCTGTGTTGTTGTCTGAGCTTCCCTGATTTCCTCCCCGATTGGCCGGAGTATAAGGCGCCCCTGCCTGTTTGGCAGGCACCGCACCACGGTCATTAAAATCTCCGGGCCTGGGTGTCGCTGCGACGCCCGGCTTGGCCATGTTCGCTGACGCGCGTTGCTGCGGGTTCGCTCGGGCCGCCTGCGCATGTTGAGTTTGAACGGCTATGGGGGGGATATGTCTCTCACGCGCCGCCGACTCTTGTTCAGCCGTCGGACGCGCGGTGATTCCACCATTGCCACCGTTGTAACTGACGTGGCTCTCGTTGTGGTTCGTCACCGGGGTGTTGTAAACGTTGTGAATCTCATTCATGTTCACATTGTTTACGGAACGGTTGTAGAAGAAGTGTCCGCCGTCCCAACGCCCGCCTTCGTAACCCTCGCCGAAGTAGCCGAACCCATAGTTGATCCCGCCGTAGAAGCCTACNNCCGGCACCCAGTAGTAATCGGTGGCGTCATAATCGTAGGCCCAGTAGCCAGGCGTCCAAAGATAACCGTCGCCCGGACAAAGCGGCTGCTCATAGACGGGCAGCGGGGGCGGGCCGATGCTAATGGCCACGCCGATTTGCGCAAACGATGCCGCCGCCATAGACAGCAACACGAGCGCGAACAATAGCGTACAAATGAAGCGAATGTGCATTGTGTTTCCTCTTGCCCGATAACCCTTCGGTTGCCCGGTCTCGCTCTATAGCTGCGGGTTGCGCGGATTGAAGGCATAACTTACACAACGAGATGTACGAACACCATGTCTCGCGCGCAAATCGTTCTCGTCGAAACTTTCTCATCTCGGAGATTATGGCGTCTGTGCAAAAAAGCTCACTTCGAGCTTGTGCCCCTTCAGTTCCCGGAGCGTGCACAGAATTGGACAGTTCGGTTTCCAAAATACTTCGCCAAACCGGTGGCGAAACGGGAGCATACTCAGTTGTTAATTCAGGAGTGTTTCCTGCCCACGTTTTCCCGTGACCGGCCGGACGCCGCAGATGTTCACACAACTGCTCCGAAGAGTGCCCCAACACCTGCAGTCGCTGCCATGGCGAGGGCACCCCAGAAAGTAACGCGGATTGCACCCGAGGTCACTGCTGCGCCACCCGCGCGTGCAGCCAACGCGCCGAGAAGTGCGAGGAACAGCAGTGAAGTTCCAGAGACAAGAAGAATCAAGCCAGCCGCCGGGGCCAAGGCAGCGACCAAAAGAGGCATGGCTGCTCCAGCCGCAAAGCTGCCGGCCGATGCCAATGCCGCCTGAATCGGACGTGCAGCGAAATTCTCAGAGATGCCGAGTTCGTCGCGGGCATGCGCGCCTAGCGCGTCATGGCTCATCAACTGTTCGGCCACCTGTTTTGCGAGAGCAGGTTTGAGCCCGCGAGCAACGTAGATGGCCATCAGTTCCTTGTGCTCGCCTTTGTCGTCTGCTTTGAGTTCCGCGCGCTCAAGGGCGAGATCGGCGCGTTCGGTGTCTGCCTGGGAGTGGACAGACACATACTCCCCGGCCGCCATCGACATGGCTCCAGCCACCAGACCAGCGACTCCCGCAACCAACACGTTACTGTGATTTGCATCCGCGGCTGCGACACCAAGCACCAGACTCGCTGTTGAAAGGATGCCGTCATTCGCCCCCAATACCGACGCGCGCAGCCAGCCGGTGCGTCCGGTACGATGTCGTTCCCTGTGGCGAACAAGCATTCTTGAGGACCCTCTTGATGTGGAAATCTCCAGCGCCGAGGGGACAACCAGCGCGGCGGTTCGGGAGACTGACCTGTTGACGCGGCTAAAGTCCTTGGCTGCGCGAATAAGTTATGGCTTCGAGGCTGAGTTGTGATGATGCCAATAATGGCCTGCCCACCGGAGTGTCAGCTCGCACACCGGTCGGGTCGATTCTGCAGGATGCTCTCGCGTAGTAGATACGTGACGTGCTCCTTAACATGTTGTGGCAGGCTCCGATATGCCTCCCGCAACTCCTCCAGAAGTTTCCCAGCGGATTGACTGTCGTTCATGGCAACCTCCAACTGTTCCGGAACGGCGGCGGCCACCTCGCGATCCGTTCTCAAGATGTTCCGTAGCGGGACTTCAAGTTCCGGGTGAGTGGCGCGCGCTCGTTACACCGGACGACTATGCGGACCGACGCTTCGAGCCATTATCAGACTGCAGGATGGCAAAAACTGGTCAAAAGCGAACAGTGAGGGGCGACCGTCTTTAAGTCGGGAGTATGACCGCACTGACAGTAACGCGGCCAGCGAATTTTGTACCAGGGAAAACGATTCGTCGTGTTCCGGTACGACCAGGCATGCGACGCTGAGCACATGCAGGAGCAGGCCTGCAAACAGCAAGATTTTCATTCCGAGGCTCATTCTCCTAAAGAAGCGGGGAGTAGTGTGCGCCGATGCAGGCGACGGTCCCAGCGCCGAACACGTTGGTAACTTGGAGCGGTTCGGCATGCAGGCAGACAATATAAATAGGCGCAAACCCTCTTCTCTCGCGACCCCGGGGACAGTGCATATAAGGTGATGTTCTCACGCCGGGAGCGATTGATGGCGACAACTAAGGTCGAAAGAGCAGGTGTTGGTTTTGGCCGGCATGCCGGGTCGATCATAGTCGAAGTTCGCACTCATCATGACACGATTTCCACGCTTAGGGGCGTTCAGGTGGGCTTCGAACTGTTGAACGGAATCACGCTCGAGCAGGCCGAAGAAAATACTGGATGTGCTGAACGAGAACGTAATCGGCGCGCTGGTCACTACCGCGTCGGGCGACAAGACGGAAGGGGCGGCGGGCTGACGGAGGTCGCACGCAACTCTGAAACCCTCCATGATGACACCTATGGATAATCGCAGGAGCGAACGTTTCGGGCGATACGAGATCCTGGCCGAGTTGGGCCGGGGAGCCATGGGTGTTGTCTACAAAGCGCACGATCCCAAGATCAATCGCGTCGTCGCGGTAAAGACAGTTTCACTGGCTGGCCAATCCCCGGAAGAGGAACGCGAGTATCGTGAGCGGTTCTTCCGGGAAGCGGAAGCTGCGGGCCGCCTGTCGCATCCTGGAATCGTAACCATTTTCGATGTGGGCGAGGAACCAGAGACGCGCGCTCCTTACATCGTAATGGAATTTATTGGGGGGCAGTCCCTCGACAAACTGCTGTCGCGGGATGACCATAAGCTACCGGTGGAGACCGCACTACAGCTAACGCTCGAACTGGCGGAAGCGCTGGATTGCGCCCACAGTCAAGGCGTGGTCCACCGCGATCTGAAGCCCGCCAACATTCTACTGACCGAAGACGGCCACGCCAAAATCGCCGACTTCGGAGTGGCTAAACTGAATCTCGCCAACCACACTCTGGCAGGACGCGCGTTAGGCACACCTGCTTACATGTCGCCCGAACAATTGAATGGCGAAGCCGTCGATGGACGGTCGGACTTGTTTTCCCTAGGTGTGATCCTATACACGATCCTGACAGGTTACAGGCCATTTCAAGGCACCAGCGCCATCACGGTCTCGTTCAAGGTAGTCAATCGCGACCCGATAGCGGCGACCCTTCTCGATACTGAGTTGCCGCCGGGACTCGATACCATCATTACGCGAGCCATGGCGAAAGATCCTGCCGAACGCTATCAACGCGGCATGGAGATCGTGCTGGACATCCAGCAGTTGCGGGAAGGGCGAGCACCGTTGAGCAAGGCAAAGCTGCCAGGTTCGCTCACGGGCGGAAGCGCGGCACAAACAGCGAATGAAAGAGCCGAGTCGTCCCTGAGCCAACTGGGGATTCCCGCTAAACTCCGGTCAAGCCCGCGTTCTCTGCCCGAGGAGTACGGCGCAGCGAAGATGCTGGAGAAGATGCGGAAGATGGCTCTTGCGGGTGCCTTGGTCCTGGTGGGGCTGCTCATCTTTGGGCTCTGGGTCATTNNCCCCAAAGGAGGGCCATCCGGAGCCGCCGAGCCACTGCCTCCCGCAAGGGAGGTCGCCCCGGCCAAAACGGCGGCGACGCCGACAGCGCCAGCCGACACGGGCGCCTCGGTTACCACAGCGCGAACGCCTACAACGTCAGCCGAGACTGTCGCTCCGGTTGCCACAGCGCCAACGCCAATCGTAGAAAAGCTCTCGAAGGTGGTTCCAGCAGGCCGAATCCATCCGTCCCCAACCAAAGTTGCCCGCGCAAGTTCACCAATAGTTTCTCCGGCAGTTTCACCGACTGTTTCTCCAGCAGCTTCTCCGGCAACGTTGGAAATCGAGGTGGAGCA
>PLHN01000086.1 GCA_003139975.1 Acidobacteriaceae bacterium | reverse complement strand
ATCCCCGAAATCACCACTTCGCGATAGCCCGCCTCGACCAGAGTCCGCACTTCCGCGATCACGCGCTCCGCGGGCAGTGACCGGCTCTGGCCCCTCACATAAGGGATCACGCAGAACGAGCACCGGTTATCGCATCCATCCTGCACTTTCAGATTGGGACGTGTGCGCTCATTCGCCGCTTTAAACACCGGTGCCGCCATCAGTTCGGTATGGGCAAAAATGTCGCCGACAACGACGTTGTTCAGCGGTTTGTTTGGCTGCCCCGCGGGTGCGTCACACATCGCGTCCTTTGCGACGTGCCCTTCGGCAACTCTCCAAAGGTGTGCTAAGGGAACAAAACCACCTGACGAACCTCTTGTCAGGGAATCTTGCGTCGTCGCAATTTCTGCCACCTGGTGCTTGTGCGAATTCCCCACCACCCAGGTCACGCCCGGCATCGCGGCCAGTTCCTCTGGAGCCCGCTGCGCATAGCACCCCGTTACCAGAATCCGGCAATTTGGATTGACCCGCTGCAGCCGCCGGATCGAGGCACGCGCATCTTTATCAGCGCCTTCCGTCACCGTGCATGTGTTGAGCACCACAATTTCCGCATCGCGCGCCGCGCCAGCCCGTTCGAGCCCCCGCTCCAGAAACTGACGCTCCAGCGCCGCGCCGTCGGCTTGGGTCGCACGACAGCCAAAATTCTCTATGAAGAACCGCGCCACTCTCCTATACTAACCGAGTGGATGGCGTCGGCAATGGTCGGCAGGCTGTTCGCGGTTCCCGCTCGCACGCTGCATCTCGACTTTCCTAGAGAGGTGCAAAATGAAACGGCGCATTCTACTTGTCGATGACGATCTCGCCGTCCTTTTGACCCTGAAGGCCGTTCTGGAACTCCATGGATTCGAGGTAGAAACGGCAGCGACTACGGCACAGGCGTTTGCTCGACTGGAGTCCGCCACCTATCACATGGTGATCAGCGACCTTCGAATGGAAACCGAACAGGCGGGGATGGAAGTGATTCGCGCCGCCCGCCGCCAGAGCTACGATCCAGCGACCGCGCTACTGACGGCTTATCCCCCGTCCAGCGTACAGATCGATGGCGAACACGGAACCGACGGGCAACCTGACTCGATGCTAGTAAAGCCTCTCGGTACCAATGATCTCGTCCGCCAGATCGAGGCCTTGCTCATCCGCCACGCCGACCGCCAACAACTTCGTCAGCGCAGTTCCGTTCCGCCGACGCAATTGCGCCGCCGCTCCACCGGTTGAATGGCGGCGGGACTCGCAATCTCTCTGCGGTGATTGGTCAGGCGCTCGCGACGCGCCGCGCTTGCTGAAAACACTCGCGGCACAACACCGGTCGTCCTTGCGTGGGACGAAACGGAACCGTCGTCTCCTTACCGCACTGCGAGCAGTTTGTCCGAGTTTCTGTCTTCGCGTACGTATGCCCCGGCGACCCGGACCCCAGCACGGCAACTCGCTTTGTTTTGCAGTTCTTGCAACGTTTAGGTTCATTCTTGAACTGCTTGTCGTGAAAAAACAACTGTTCCCCGGCTGTGAACACGAACTCCGTGCCACAATCCACGCATTTCAAAATTCTGTCTTGGAATTCCATTGGAAGAGGCGCTCCATTCCCCGTCGCCCCTGCACATCACGGGAGACCCGGGGGAAAGGATTCCGGTTCGCTTCGTGGGCAGGAGATGTATGTCCCCCTCGTGCTAACCCGATGGATTCGGCCCGCCATGCGATGTGCACCGCATGGATTACTGCTTAATGCCTTGCGTCGCAGAACTGGAGTGAAGAGGAAGGGCCGCCCCCTCACGTAACGGCCCCTTCTCTGTTTTGTTTAATCCTGCTCTTTGCGAGCTTTCTTACGGCTGCGCTTCCGCGCCAGCGCTTCTTTTACGCGCTTTCTCTCGCCGGGCTTCAGGTAGAACGAGTGACGTTTTACTTCCTTGATTATGTCCTCGGTTTGTACCTTCCGCTTGAACCTGCGAAGTGCGTTTTCGAGGGATTCCCCCTCTTGAAGTCGTACTTCAGCCAATGTGACCGCACCTCCCTACTTGCCCGGACGGGACAGTTAGTTATGGCAAGCCTTCCCCTCATAAGTCAAGGAGAATGTGCATGAAATTCAGTCATGCCCTAAAAATCAAGCCGCATCGACATTTGCATCTGCCTCGGTGCATACGCATTGGTCGTCTTCATGAAGTTCGCAGGTTGCTGATAATAAGCCGGATAGGACGGCCCTCCCAAAGGCGACTGCGTGTACTTGATGAACTGCCCGGCCGAATTGTAAAAACCACTATCGGAAATGCTGTACCGCTTGTTATCGCGATTGAAAAGGTTGAACGCTTCCCCGGTAAGCTCCAGGCGCAGATGTCCGCCCAGCTTAATCTTTCTGCCGATCCGCATATCCATGGTCGCGTAGTCGGGCCCAAGAAACGCATTGCGGCCATACCCCGCCAGCCGGTCGTTGCCCGTGTTCCCATCCTGATTCGGATCGCCCGAAACCGCCGCATTTGCAGGACGCCCCGACCCATACGTCATCACGCCGGAAATCTTCCAGTGATCGAGAATCGCTGCCAGAACCCCGTGCTTCGCATCGAACGAGTGCGGTTCTTCCACCGCCGCGATCGTCAACCGGTGCCGCTGATCGGTCACGCTGTTCCCTCGCTCGCTGTTCGCTGCGTACGAATTCTGCACCGTCGCTGGCTGGCCCGCCACCAGCGCGTCCTGCCCGTCATCGATCGAATGTGCCCAGGTATACCCCAGCCGGAAATACAATCCGCGCGACATTCGCTTCTGGAGCGAAACCGTCAACCCGTGATATACGCTCGATGCCGCGCTCTCAAACTGGTCAATCGCTCCCAACTGCGGAATCGGCCGCGCCAGCGGATTGATGCATGGCGGATACGGACAACTGATGCTCCCTGTGTTTTGCCAAGTCGCAAACGACTCCACGTTGTAAAACGCATTCTGAAAGACCGTACCCGTCGCATCGTAGATTGGATAGCTGTAAAACGTCGGCGCCGGCAGATTCACATCCCGTGCTCGAATCATGTCCACGCCATGCACATACAGATAAGAAAGTTCTCCGGTGAACCCGTCTGCAAACTCCCGCTCCAGGCGCAGGCTGCCCTGTTCCGCGCGCGGCGTCTTGAAGTTCGGGCCGAACGCCGCCACTTCGTTGGTCGCGTACTGCTGCCACGATGCCGGCAGCGTGCACCGAACCGGCCCTCGCGGACAATTCACCGCAACGTTCGGGTAAGTCGGGAAAACCTTGTGCTGGTAATAATCCGTATTATCGAGCGATAAGAACTCATCCGTGACCCCGTTGTCATTGATCACCGCTGACTGATAAACCTGCGGGAGGCGCACGTAGAAGACCCCAAACCCCGCCCGCACAACAACCGGTCGACGGTCGCCGATCGCGTAGGCCAGTCCGACTCGCGGCGCGAAGTTCTTGTCCGGCTCCGGCATCCACCCCGCCAGCGGCCACAGCGAATTACCAACCATTTTGGGCATGACGAATGTCTGCAGGTCATAGCGCACCCCTAGGCTTACCGACAAGCGCCGCGTCAGCCGCGCTGTGTCCTGCAAGAATGCCGCGTAATCGCTGCTGTCTGGATGCGACATAGGATTGCCAAAATTCTGCACGTAATATCGCGCTAAGTTGGCTGGCGGACCAGTCCAACTGCCGGCGTCAAAGTTCCAACTTGGCATGACCGTGTGCGCCCATGCCCGCAGCGGCGTCAGCTCCAGAGTACTCCCGCAGGTTGCGGCCGGCGTGAACTGCCATGCATCCACGCAAATGTAGTCGAAGATGTATTCGCTGCTATAGAGCGACGGGAAGTAGTTGTAATCCCACGTCCGCATCGCGTCGCCACCGAATTTCCACTCGTGCCGGCCACGGCTCACACTCACGGTCTCGGCCAGATGCAGCCGGTGTTCTCGGGTCTGTCGCGGCAGGATCGATGACTGGCCCATATCGTCGAGCCAGTTGTAGATCTCTGTCTTCGGAGCTGTTGTGTTCGGGAAAGACTGCTCCAGGTCGCGCGAGAACTGCGCTCGCAGATGGCTCGTCCATCGCGGCGAAAGGCTGCTCAGCAGGGAAAGCGAGGCGCTCTCGGTCATCACGTCTTCTTCGCCGTTGCCGCTCAGCGCATCGTTGGTGATGGGACTCGAAGGCTGGAAGAACACGTTGTTGGTTCCGTAGTAGCGCGACGTGCTCAACCGCGCAGACAGCAGTTCATGCTGGCTCAATACGCGGTCAAGCTTCAGGAATCCCGCATTCCCCAACAGCTTGGAATGGAATGTGCCTCCTTGCGTCGAAAGTTGTGCCGCCGCTGAAGGCACGTTCGGCGAAACGCATGGTGGACCTCCCAAACTAGCGGGAGGACAACCCGGCACAATCGCCTGATCGCAGGCAGATCCGCCAATGGCCGGACTGACGCAGTCCGTCAACTTCTCGTAATCTCCCGGAAACACCGGCACCACTGCCGTCGAGCCGTCCAGAAACTCCACCACCATCGGCACGTGATAGATGTGCTGATCGTATCCGGCAAAGAAGAACATCCTATTGCGCTCGATCGGCCCGCCGAACGTGCCGCCAAATTGATGCTGTGTATTGCTCGGATTGAAGCCTGCAAACGGCGGCGCGGCGCCTCCGATGGAACTATCGCGCAGGTAATAAAAGGTGCTTCCGTGCCAACTGTTCGATCCTGACTTGGTTACCACGTTCACCACCGCACCACCCGAACGCCCCGATTCCGCTCCGTAGCTGTTCGACGACACGCGGAACTCCGCGACCACTTCGTCCGAGAACTGGTAGGGCGAGCGATATCGTCCCCGTGCCTGTGCGAAGAATCCGTTGTTGTTATCCGCTCCATCGACCAGATAGCTCGTGTTGTACCCGCGAATCCCGCCATAAGACAGATCGCCATTCGCCCCCGAACTCAGCCCGCGCGGATCCTGCGTTACTCCCGGCGTCAGCAGCAGGAGATCGGTAAATCGCCGCCCGTTCAGCGGAATACTCGAAATCGCCTGCTCATCAAGCACCGACGAAACCGCCGTCGGACTCGTCTCCACTCGCGGTGGCTCGCCTGACACCGTAACGGTTTCCTTCGGTCCGGCTACAGTCAGCTTGAACGCCAACTGCTGCGCTGCGCCTACTTCCACGCGAATCACCGGAGAAATCTGCGGCGACATTCCTTCCGCTTCCGCGCGCGCCGAGTAATTCCCTGGCGGCAAAAGGTCCATCACAAACCGGCCTGCGACATCGGTGGCCGTGTGATAACGCACTGCTGTCTCAATGCGGATCGCGACGATATCCGCGTTCGTGACGACCGCGCCTTGCGCGTCGAGCACGCTGCCACGGAGCGCGCCTGTCGACGCGTCCTGCGCCCAGGCGACCGCAAGGCCGAGGATCGCGAGCGCGAGAACGGCTGGCGCGAAAGTCAGGGGAAACAGAAATATTCGGAAGAGAGTAAAGCGGGAAATCTTGCAGATTGAAGTCTGAACGAAACGGCTGTAGCGGCGCATGCAAATCCCCTCGTGTCCGAGACTCGGAATCGGAGGGGATTCGGGAGGTCCTTAACGTCTGTATAGCAAACCGCGCGGCCGCAGAATGTGACCAGCGCACGCGAAAACTGTTCGGTTTCTTCAGCCATTTCGGTGAAGGTTGAATCCCGAGTTGGAATGCGGCGAAGTACCCGATGTCGAGAGACCCCCTTGGGTGCGGTCTTGTGAAATCAAAGATTTAGGAGGCAATAATATACTTAGCACAAAGACTGTAGGACGGGACGCTGGAATCAGGTGCTGTCCTAACAGTGCGTTGATTAACGTGGCTAGAGGTCATAGTTTCTGCTAAACTGCCTGCCGGGATGAGGGTGGCAGATCGGCGGAGCAATGAGCAGAATGTCGATATGCCACGCAGAAGGATGTTTGCTGGCTCATGTCCTAAACCACAAATTAGCTGTCATCATTGGGGCGTGTGAACTACTTTCCAGCCATACAACTGACCCAGAGGCGGTAGCTCGTCTGCGAACGATCCATGAGGCGGCGAGGTCAATCATTGACGACATCAATAAACCCTTAGACTGAAGATCAATTGCAAGTCCTAACAGTGCGTTGATGACTGGGGCTCACAGTTGTGAGCCTTGAACTGGGCACGCAATCTCAGAATCCCGTCGTCCGTTCTTTCATTGGCCTTCGGAGCTGCCACGAAGTCCCGTTTACAGAGATTGCATGTCTCGGTGATCTGCTCGCCTTGCCGGATCGTGTCGAATTGCAGACAACGGTCATGGCCTCTCATGGATATCGTTCCGCTTTCGTAATGGATTTCGCCTCGGAACCAACTCGCGCCGCAGTTCTGCTATATGTTCTCGTAAATGAACAAGCCACCGATATGCGCGAGCGAATGTTCATTGGCTCATCTCGCAAACAATAAACTCAGTGTCATCATGGGCATGTGTGACCGAATTTTCGAGAAGACTACTGATCCACGAGTTATAGCTGGCCTGCGCGTGATTCATACGGCAGCGCAAGCCCTAGCAAATGAGTTCAACAAGCCTCTGGGCCGAGGCCAGGGCGCATAGAGAGGTACCTGCTATGGATCGTCTCGTTGCAATCGGCATCTTCTTGCTAGGGGTAGCTGTCGGGGCACTCTTGAACTGGATCACATGCTGCTCACAGTTGCACGCTCCACGTCCGCCTGAGAAACCTTAAACGAACAGTCAAGATTTCTTCGGCTCCTTTTTCTTGTTGCTATCCCGGTCGTGCCTTTCCGCTTCTTCCCGTCTCACGAGTTCTTGCTTCGAGACTGTGAGCACTTTCCTCATGGGGTTGTCGAATCGCTCAAATTCGGTCTTGCCGGGGACGTGCGGTGGTGGCAGTGGTTTCAATTCTCACTCCTCTACATCTTCGCTTGCAGGTTGCAGCGCCAAGAAATACACATGATCCTGATCGAATGTGTAATACAGACTGACGGACCTTCCTTCCGAGGGTTGCCACATGGGGAGGAACCAGACATCCCTCGATATTTTGGTTCCGTATTCTGGATTACGTGACAGGACAAACTCGGCACCCTGAGTAAGCTCATCGGCGCGAACCGCATCAATTCGAGCTTAGAAAGGTCTTGTTCAAAGAGCGGATTTTTTACGATTTCGCGGTACTTATCCACGAGCGGCTGCACCGTCCGCCAAACATTGCTGCGCCGGAAAACGACGCCGTTGAGACGAAAGCCCAATACGGCGTCAGTTTGCTGTTACGTGTGCTGAAATAGGCCATGTTCCTTTTTTCCCACGCACCGACCAGAACGACTTCCTCGAGTTCGTACACCATAAAAAGCGCAAGCGAACAGCCAAAGAAAAACAAGTGTGGTGCGTCCATCAAATGCCGTCCTTTCGTGCGACGTCTTGGTTATTGTCGGATGAGATTTCCCAGACGGTCCTTCTGGAGGGACCCTTTGGCGGTAAAGATCGCGAACGACCCCGTCGAACAATCCTGAATTCTCAAACAGACCGACCGGAGTCTTTACCATATTGCCTAGTTGGTTCTTTACATAGAGTCGCCGAACTGCCTTCGCAATACTGATCAGAATTGATCAGCCGATCTCAGGCATGAGGCTTGATACTCGATCTGCTGAACACCACAACTAAATATCGATCAAGGCAAAAGCAACTCCAGGAAGAGGAATCCTGCCCATGAAAGCAGTCCTAGTGCGCGGCTACGGTGACGTGAACCAACTCTTCTACGGGGACACCCCTGACCTTAAACCGGGACCGGGAGAGGTGTTGGTTAGAATGTCGGCGACCAGCATCAACCCCATCGACTGGAAACTTCGTCGCGGCGAACTCAAGGCGTTCATGCCTTTGCAGTTCCCCGCAATCCTGGGCCGTGACCTTGCAGGCGAAGTTGTCGGCCTGGGAGACGGAGTCAAAACCAGAAAGATCGGCGACCGTGTCCTTGGTCTCGTGAATCATGCGTATGCAGAATATGTTCTGTGCAAGGCAGACGAGTTGGCTCTCATCCCTTCGGGCCTCAGCTTTGAGCAGGCGGCAGCACTTCCTCTCGTTGTCCTCACTGGAGCTCAACTCATCGAGAAGGGGATAAGACCCCGATCCGGAGAAACAATATTGATCACCGGAGCCGTGGGAGGAGTCGGGCGCACCGCTGTGCATGTCGCTCGACAGCATGGAGCACATGTGATCGCGGGAGTGCGCTCTTCACAAAAGAAGGAAGCCGAAGCTCTCGGTGCCGACAGAATCCTGGCCTTGGACAACCAGTCTGAGATCGCCAGCCTAAAGGAACTCGACGCCGTCGCCGATACAGTTGGGCACGAAGTCATTGTTTCACTCATCCCACACATCAAGAAGAATGGAGTCCTCGCAACCGTTCTAGGCAAGCCCGAAGCGGCCAACGGGCGCGATCTACGCGTCGTGGAAATCTGGGCCCAACCCGATTCTTCAAGACTTGAAAAACTCGCACACGAGGTTGCAGCCGGCAAATTCTCCATCCCCATCCGACGAGAATTCAAACTGTCAGACATCCGATACGCGGACCCGATGGCTGAAAAGGGCGGCATCGGGAAGATCATACTGGTCGCTTAGGTC
>PLHN01000460.1 GCA_003139975.1 Acidobacteriaceae bacterium | reverse complement strand
AACTTTACGGCGGGGACGGTGCGGCAACTCGAGCCGTCGATCACAGCGCAACGCCGGATGGACTACTTCGTCTACATGTTGTTGAAAGACGGCCGCACATATTTCGACCGGCAATCGAAAGCCATGGACGCGCTCGAAGCGGCCGGGTTCAAGGTGAATCCCAATCGCAAGCTGGCGAAAAATCTGGATGAGGTCTGGAAATTCATTCAAAGCTGGGAAGGGAAGCGCGAGTCGCTGCCCTATGAGATTGACGGCATCGTAGTGAAGGTCGACCGGACCGCTCTGCAGAACGAGTTGGGTTTCACCGGGAAGGCTCCGCGGTGGGCGATCGCATACAAATACGCGGCGCGCGGCGCGGTGACAAAAGTTGAAGACATCGTTCCGCAAGTCGGCCGCACGGGCAAACTTACGCCCGTCGCCTGGCTGACCCCGGTTCCGATTGGCGGGACGACCGTTTCGCGGGCCACGCTGCACAACATGGACTTCGTCGACGAACTGGGCCTAAAGATCGGCGACTGGGTCGAAGTCGAGCGCGGCGGCGACGTGATTCCGAAGGTCGTCAAAGTGGTCGAGGACAAAGACCATCCGCGCGGACATAAATCATTCGAAATGCCCGCACATTGTCCGGTGTGCGGCGGCAACGTCGTGCGTACTGAAGGCGAAGCGGACCACCGCTGCGTGAATGCAAATTGTCCGGCGAAGCTGCAGGGGACGATTCTGCACTTTGCCTCGCGCCACGTGATGGATATTGACGGCCTGGGCGAGGCCCTGGTGAATCAGTTGACCGAGCGCGGCCTGGTGAAGAACGTCGCCGACTTATATCGGCTGACAAAAGACGATCTGCTCACCCTCGACCGGATGGGCGACAAGTCCGCGGAGAACGTCCTGGGAGAGATCGAGGCGTCGAAGAAGCTGCCGCTGGAACGCGTGATTTATGGGCTGGGGATTCGGTTTGTGGGCGAGCGCACGGCGCAGTTCCTGGCCGAGCACTTCGGCTCGCTCGACGCGATCATGAAGGCGAGCGCCGAGGAACTGGAGGAAGTGAACGAAGTCGGCCCGCGGATTGCCGAGAGCATCGTGGAGTTCTTCGGCGATGAGCACAATCGCAAGCTGGTCGGCGATTTGCGAAAGGCGGGGCTGACCTTCACGGGACAGAAAAAAGAAAAAGGTACGAAGTTGGCAGGGAAGACATTTGTGCTGACGGGAACGCTCGCGCGACACACGCGCGACGAGGCGAAAAAGATGATTGAAGATGCGGGCGGCCGCGTCTCTGGCTCGGTCAGCAAGAAGACGGATTATGTGGTGGCGGGGGCGGACGCGGGATCGAAGCTGGACAAGGCCCGCGAGCTGGGCGTGAGCGTGATTAGCGAAGAGGAGATGGAGCGATTAGTAGCAGGATGAAAAGGCGGACAGGAGTGTCCGCCCCACACGAGATTACTTTTTCGCCGTAGGCGGCAATATGCCATTCAGACGCAAATACATGGCCGCCTCAGCGTAGTGGTCGGCCCAGCTTCCGGCGAGGATCAGGGCGAATCGGGCGCGCGAAAATTGCTGGCCGTGGCCCTCCGTCATCTCGCCCAGTTTGGAGTCATCCATTTTCGCGAGCGCGTTGCCGCAGAAATCAAACGAGGCTTTGAGGGCGGCGACCAGTTTGTCCTTTGCGTCTGTTTCCTTGGCCTCCTCCACCTTGGGTGCCGGGACGGCGGAGGCTGCGCTGCAGAATGAATTGTTCGATTCGATCATGTGCGCGACCAGGTGGCCGAATGTCATCTGGTCGGCAGAGGGCTTGTAGCTGAACTTGTCAGCGGGCATGGCTTCGACGGCAGCGACGGTGTTTTTCTGGCGGCCGGGCAGCGTGTCTTTGAGGGCGGCCGCGACTGGGTTCTTGACTTGGGCGGTCGCGGATGCGGCGAGTACGAGCAGGGCTAGCGCGGTGTGCATTCGTTTCATAACCATCCTCCGAGGGCGGGGTTAAGGATAACGCGTGCGGGGCCCCTTCGGCTACGCTCAGGGCAGGTCCGTGCCACACCAGCACTCCAACGTACCTTGCCGGGCGTTGGCTGGAACCGTATTCTTAGAGAATGCACGGGCACTCGCACGGCCATTCGAACGATCGTGCTCATGGGCATGCTCACGGCCACCCGCCTGCGACGGGCCGCGTGCTGCGCATTTCGCTGGGCGTCACGGCGCTCTATATTGCGCTGTTGGTAGTGGCCGGCATCCGCGCTCATTCGTTGGCCCTGCTGTCGGAGGCAGGGCACAATCTGTCGGATTTCCTGGCGCTTCTATTGTCGTTGGTTGCCGTCTATCTGGAATCGCGGCCGCCGAGCGCAACCAAGACGTATGGCTATCGCCGGGCGGGAGTGCTGGCGGCGCTGGTGAATTCGATTTCGCTGGTGGTTGTGTCTTGTTTCATTTTCTACGAGGCATTTCGGCGGCTGCGGCATCCTGAGCCGGTTGCGGCCGGGCTCATGATCTGGGTGGCGGCAGCGGGCGTGGCGATGAACGGCGCCATTGCGCTCCTGCTTTGGCGATCGGGGCGCGATGTCAATGTGCGCAGCGCGTTACTGCACGAAGTGGGCGACACGGTTTCGACAGCGGCGGTGATTGTCGGCGGCTGGGCAATTCTCGGAACCGGGCAGTACTGGATTGATCCAGCACTCTCGTTTGGGATTGGCGCGCTGATTTTGTGGTCGAGCTTTGGCATTGTCCGCGAGACGCTGAATATACTGCTCGAAGGCACGCCGCGCGGCATGAGCCTGGACGAAGTGGAAGCGGCGGTGCGAGCCATTACGGGCGTCGCCGACGTGCACGATCTGCATGTGTGGAGCATCGGTTCGGAGAACCACGCGCTTTCCGCGCACGTGAAGATCGCGGACATGGCAACCTCGGAGAGCGACGCGATCCTGCGCGCGATCAACGAGACGTTGGGCCAGGGCTTCGGAATTCACCACACGACGATTCAGCTTGAGCATGTGGTGTGCGAGACGGCGCACGCCTGCGTGATCCCGGTCGCGGAGGAATATGAGTCCCACAGGCATTCTCAACCGGAGCACCGGCACTGAGTAGGACGGACGTAGCCCCGCTGGCTTTCACCAATGATTCGGGTTGGGCCACACGCTACGCTCGATCTTGACGCCGCATTTCAGGAACGAGCGAATGGAAATACCTGTGCGGGTGCAGCGGTTGCGGGCAAGACTGATGACCAAGGTAGCGCCCAAAGAGCCGTCTCCTACGTCTCCTAAGAGATGCCTTTTGCATTCATGTGCGCCGAATATTGCCGGTCGGCTTGCATGATGTGGTTGGTCAGCCAGTCCTTAAGGAATGTCACAACAGCGATGGCCTGCCCGGTTGTGGTTGCCTTGAGATCCTGCTCAAATTGTCCCACCTTTTTCACGAACGCACGATGCTGAGCGCGATGCGCACCCAAATCGGGATAGTGGGCCTGTTCGAGCAGCTTTTCCTCTGCCGAGAAATGAAATTGTGTATAGTCGGCTAAATCCTTAACGACCTTCTGGATTACCTGGGCGCCCTTCCCGGCCATCATAGCTTCGTGCAAGCTGTTGATCAGTGCGAACAACTTCTTGTGATCCTCGTCGCACTTCGCGACTCTCACGCTATAGGACATATCCCACGTTACCAACGGCATTGTCGCCTCCCGGACAGATTTCGTGAACACGCAGGGCCAGTAGATGTCTGTCGGGAGTTCTATCGGCAACTTCGGAGAATTCTTCATCGCTCGTAAGCGGCAAAGGGTGCCCGGCAAAGAAACTGCAATCGCAGGCCAAGCGGTTGGAAAAACGGGCTGTCCACCCTGATTTGGGGCAGGAAAACCGCGGCCGCCGTGGTAACCTATAAGCAGGAGTCTTCCTTCCCCGAAGGATCATCTAATCGTCATGCTACGTTGGCAGCTCATTTTGCGGTTTTTGGCAGCGGTGCAACTGCTGCCGGCTCTGGAGAGCGGTGAGGAAACGCTCGTCGGAGGGCAGGCGGTGCTGGAGGGCGTAATGATGCGCTCGCCGCATGCCTGGGGTATCGCCGTGCGCAAGCCTTCGGGGGAGATTGTGACCCACAGCGAACCGCTGGAGCGTCCTTCAGAGCAGCATAAATGGATGGGCTGGCCCGTGGTACGCGGCGTTATAACTCTGGGCCACGCCATGAAGCTCGGCTTCCGGGCCCTGAAGTTTTCCGCCAATGCGGCGCTGGAAGAGATCCCGGTAAGCGATAAGGACGGCGCGCCGGGGAAAAAGATCGAAATCAGCGGATGGATGGCGGGCCTGAACATGGCCTTCTCGGTCGCCTTTTTCATCTTCATGTACAAGTACCTTCCCTTGCTTGCGACCACCGAACTGAAGCGGGTGAATCCGGTCTTCGGGCAGCAGTTCGTGTTCAACCTGGTGGACGGGCTGATCCGGATTGCGATGTTCCTGTTGTTCGTGTGGGGCGTGTCGCTGTGGAAAGACATCCGGCGCGTGTACGAGTATCACGGAGCGGAGCACAAGACGGTATTTGCGTTCGAGAACGGCGACCCGCTGCAGACGGCGCCCGTGCAGAAATATTCGACGTATCATCCGCGCTGCGGTACGAGCTTTCTGATGACCGTGATGATCCTCTCAATGTTTGTGTATATGGCAATTCCCGTCCAGACCTTCTGGGCGCGGTTCGGAATTCGCATTGCCCTGCTCCCGGTAATTGCGGGAGTCTCCTACGAGATCATTCGCTTCGCGGCCAAGCATCGCGGCTCTCTGTTTGCGCTGATGACTGCCCCCGGTCTGTGGCTGCAACGGATCACCACCAAGCCCCCGGACGACCGCGAAGTGGAGTGCGCAATCGTGGCGCTCGACGAAGCCATGGTGCTGGAAAAGCAGCACGGCGGAGAATTGGTAATCGCCTAGCAGTCGTTTGTCGTTCGTCGCTGGTCGCTCGGAATGTGTATTCGGGTGGTTCGCTCCGTTCTTAACTAATTTTCCGAGACATCACAATTTTGCTGTGCCGCGCGTCCTTGGATTGAGTGCAAGTACAGGCTATTGTGTGCGCGGAGGTATCTCCGTGCCATCACATTCAACTTTTCAGGACCTTCGCGTGTGGCAAGACGCGATGGATCTCGCCGAAGAGGTCTACCGGGCGACTTCTGAGTTCCCTAAGCACGAACTGTACGGCCTGGTGTCGCAAATGCGGCGCGCGGCAGTTTCCGTGCCAAGTAACATTGCGGAAGGCAAGGCTCGTCATTCCGATCCGGATTTTGTGCGGTTTCTTTTGCATGCTCGGGGATCCCTGTTGGAACTCCAGACACAGATTTTGATCGCACGGCGGTTACAATACTTGTCGGAGGAGAGAGCAATAGAACTGAATCGGCGTTGCGAGGGCATCGGTCGCGGACTGAATGCACTCATCAACCGGTTCCGCACTGCGGCAGCCTAGCAACCGTGCCGAACGACAAACGACTGTCGACCAACGACCATGTTCGAACGACTTGACCAAATCGAAGCGCGCTACGACGAGCTGACCAACGCCCTCGCCTCGCCGGATATCACCAACGACTCTGCCAAATTCCAGAAGACCGCGAAGGCCCACGCCGAAATTGCTACCGTGGTCGAGAGATATCGCGAATACAAAGATCTGACCAAAGGAATCGCCGAAAGCAAAGCCATGCTCGCCGACGAGAAGGATCCGGACATGCGCGCCTACGCCGAGGAAGAATTGGCGAAGCTGGAAGGGCGTGTGGGCGGCGTGGAAGAAGAGTTAAAAGTTCTGCTGCTGCCGAAGGATCCGAACGACGAGAAGAACGTCATCCTCGAAATTCGCGCTGGCACGGGCGGCGACGAGTCGACGCTCTTCGTGGCCGAGGTCTTCCGCATGTATAACCGCTTCGCCGAAACGCAGAAGTGGAAGGTGGAAGTGCTGTCTACCTCGGAGTCCGGCATTGGCGGGCTGAAGGAAGTGATTGCGCTGATCGAGGGCGACCGCGTTTTTTCGCGGCTGAAATACGAGAGCGGCGTGCACCGCGTCCAGCGCGTGCCCGCCACCGAACAGCAGGGACGCGTGCATACTTCGGCCATCACGGTGGCCGTGCTCCCTGAAGCCGAAGATGTGGATGTAAAGATCGAAGCAAAGGACCTGCGCATCGATACGTTCTGTTCGTCGGGACCAGGCGGACAGTCGGTGAATACGACATACTCGGCCGTGCGTATCACGCACATTCCCACCAATACCGTGGTGAGCTGCCAGGACGAGAAGTCGCAGATCAAGAATCGCGAAAAGGGCATGCGAGTATTGCGCTCGCGCCTGTACGAAATCGAAATGCAAAAGCAACAGGACGCGTTGGCCAAAGAACGCAAGCAGATGGTGGGTTCGGGCGACCGCTCCGAGAAAATTCGCACCTACAACTTTCCGCAGAACCGCCTCACCGACCACCGCATCGGTTTCACCATTCACCAGCTCGAACAGGTGATGGACGGCAAGCTCCAGCCGCTGCTCGAAGCGCTGGTCACCCACTTCCAGGCTGAAAAGCTGAAGCAGGAAACCGCCAGCGTGGTGTGAGGGAAGGCTCCCCCGATCACGATCACCGGAGTGGCGTAGTGTGACCGTTCTCGATGTTGAGGTTAATGGACTCTGCTCGCTGCGTTGCTCCCGTTCCGTCTGAGACGACCACAATACCACTTGCTTTTAGATTCTTCCGCTCCACGTCGAAGATGACATGGTCCGCTTGGAGCGAGAACAGGTTGTAAGCGACGAAGACGGGATCTTCATACGGATTTTTTTCGCCACTGTAGTCGAGGGTGTTACCGTTTGAGGCGCGCCTAGTGTAGCGGATATACAGTTGGAACGGAACGCCGTCCTTGGACGGAGTTGGTAGGAATTCCTCCCCATAGTAGTTGAACGGCTGATCCAACTTGCCCACAACAACTCGGTCGACGATCTTTCCCACAGGCAAGCTAATGTCAAACGTAAGGCCGAGGGGCGACGCGACGAGAAATAGCGGGCGGCGATGGGTTCTGAAACCCTTGCGTTCCGCTGTCATGGTGTAGCCACCAAACGGAAGATCACTATCGTATTGTCCTGTCGCGCTCGTCGTCGCAAGCTTTGTCAGTTGCTGGCTGCTGAACGTGACCTCGACTCCTGGGATTACAGCTCCCTGTGCATCCGTAACGGTGCCCCGGACGTGGAAGGTCCGGGAAGCGCTCGGGGGCGTCACATCTTGCCCTAATGCAGTCGCGCACAGGGACGAAGCCGCTATCAGCGTTAGAGTAGAAAGCTTCATTGGCGGATTATCACAAACCCCCAGATTCAACTGCAAGCGGCCAAAGGCCAGCGTGGTGTGAGGGGAACTGCTATTCGGCAGTTCGGTCAGTTGATCCGTCAATCTTATGATGTTATGATGGTGCCATCATGATGGCACGCACCCAAATCACCCTCGAGCGCGAGACACACCGGCGAGCCCGCCAGCGGGCTAGCGATCTCGGCGTCTCTCTAGCCGAATACTTGCGGACGCTGGTCAAGAGAGATCTCGGCACCCAGAAAAAGAAAGCCGACGTGAGCTGCATTTTCGATCTCGGCCGGTCCAAGGGCGTTTCCAACATCGCTAAACACAAGGACCGGATGATCGCAGAGGCGATCCAGGCGGATTTCGAGAGAAGCAGGCGGCGCTAACCTTCGCATGAGCTTGTTCATCGATACTTCCGTTTGGTATGCAGGCGTCGACTCCTCGGATGTGGACAATGCCCGCGCGAAAGTGATCCTCGCGACTGGCGAGCCGCTATTGACTACGGATCATGTCCTGTTGGAAACATGGTTTTTGCTTCAGAGTCACATTCACCGTAAGGCTGCCGAGCGCTTCTGGGAGGGCCTGCGAAGCGGGGTCGCCGTAATCGAGCCCGTTGGTCTGGCTGACCTGGAAACTGCTTGGCAGATCGGTCTTGCCTTTCCGGATCAGGACTTCTCCCTCGTGGACCGTACCAGCTTCGCGGTAATGCGCCGGCTGGGGATTGAGCGCGCAGCCGCTTTCGACAATCATTTTGCAGTCTTTCGCTACGGCCCGAAGCACCGTTACGCTTTTGAAATTGTCCGTTGACTTGACGGTCCGCTCAGGTCAGAGTCTGATACCGCTGGTTCGGTCTCCGTGACGCCGTGATGAAATAGTCCCATGCAGCTCCGCCCCGCTCTGAATTCGGCCATCGAACGTCTGACCTCGCAATGCGTCCCTTCTCCGCGTATGAACGCTGAGCTGCTCCTCATGTTCACGCTCGATTGCGATCGGGCGCACCTCTACGGTCACCCAGAGCGGGAGCTTACCGCGGATGAGGTGCGGCGGTACGACGAGGCGCTTGCGCGACGGACGACCGGCGAGCCCGCGCAGTACATCACGGGGCACCAGGAATTCTGGGGCATGGATTTGATTGTGACGCCGGCGGTGCTGATCCCTCGGCCGGAGACCGAGCATGTGGTGGAGACAGTGCTCGAGCTGATGCCATTGTGGCGCGGGCGCCCCGGCCCGCGACCTCTCGCTGTTCAACATGATCGCGCGGACGTGGCGGAAGAGCCGATTCCGCGCATTGTCGATGTTGGCACCGGCTCGGGGGCCATCGCGTTGGCTTTGGCGAAGGAACTGCCCAGCGCCGAAATTTATGCGACGGATATCTCGACGGCAGCGCTCGAAGTAGCCCGCGCCAACGCCGCGAAGCATCAGCTCAGATCGCGCGTTCACTTCCACCGCGCCGATCTGTTGTCCGAAATATTCTCCGACCTAACGCCCGAGCCATCGGCATCCGGGCAGCCCTCGGCCGGTTTGCCGCGCGGCGAGTTCGACTTCGTCGTATCCAACCCTCCCTACGTCGGAGAATCCGAAGAAGACCAGGTGCAGCTCGAAGTACGAAAATTCGAACCGCGCAACGCCGTGTTTGCCGGGCCAACCGGGCTCGAAGTGATCGAGCGGCTGATCCCTCAGGCCTGTGAAGCGCTTCGGCCGGGCGGATGGCTGATATTTGAAATCAGCGGCACGATTGCCGAGGGCGTGCGAGGGCTTCTTGCCGGCTGGGACGACGTCGTGTTCAAAAACGATTTGCAAGGAATCGCGCGTGTGGCAATCGCACGAAAGCCGAGCTGACCCACTGGCTACGCGGGCAAGAAGGGCCCGAACTGATCCCCTTGCTTCCGATCAGAACGTCACCCGCACGCCTAACTGCGCGGCGAATGGAATACCCACCGTCGTTCCCGGCCCAAAGAAGTCTCCCAACCCGCCCTCCGGAATTTCCAGCTGTTTCAGGCTGGTGAGCGGCACACAGCTTGGATTACAGACTCCATTGACGGCGCCGTTGGAGTCAAAGGTCGCCGGAATCTGGGAGATGTTCACCGCAAAATTCGCGCCGGGGTTATTGCGGTTGAAGAGGTTGAAGAATTCGATGAAGGGATCGACTCGCCAGCGCTCATTGATGTTGATCGGTCGCGTCACGCGCAGGTCCGACTGGATGTAAGGCGTCCCGCGGAATTCGTCGAGACTGGTATAGGTGTCCGGGCCATTATTCAAAGAAATTGAAATACGCCCCGTGTTGTCGGCTGTGGTGATGGTGATAGGACGCGCGCTTTCGAACTGGTTGATGGTGCTCAATTCAAAACCGCC
>PLHN01000494.1:3469-6979 GCA_003139975.1 Acidobacteriaceae bacterium | reverse complement strand
CGGGCCTGGTCGAGATCCTGCTTGCTGACTACACCGGCGTTGGCCAGCCCGCTGACGCGGTCATAATTCTGCTGGGCCCACGTAACTTGCGCGACTTGCGCATTGCGGGCATCCTCCTGACTTTTGACCGTGGCCTGCTGCTTGGCGGGATCGATCTGCATCAGTGGCGCGCCGTTTGCGACACGTTCACCGGAACGGACGAAAATCTGGGTGATAACGCCTTCAACTTGCGGCATGACAACGGCCGAGTCGCGCGATTTCAGGGTCGCGACGTATTCGGTGGTGTCGTCCACTTTCTGCAGCGTGGCGGTGTGAACCTTCACCGGCATAGCCGGCGGATCGTCAGCGGCTTTGGCTGCCTTGTCGTTGCCACAGGCAACGGTAAGCAAGAGCGCTCCGAAGAGTGCACAAGATAGAACGGCCAATGACGCTTTGGCGAATAATGGACGTAAGTTGCGACGCATAACCAGCTTCATCAATTCCCAAAAGGCCGCGGAACTTCCCCGTTGTCTTTGATTGCACGCCCCAATCGGCATCTGGTCCGAGACCCCAAACTCCAATTTTAGACCACTTAGTAGATTCCCGCTGCGATGCAGACGCTGCGGAGAATTTTCGTTCTGCAAACGGGGGCATATCGCGCGACCGCGGTTCTGCTAGATTTGGGTTGTTATGAAACCGATCCGAAGTTTTGCCAGCGACAACAATGCGGCGGTTCACCCCGAGGTGTTGGAGGCGATCCACCGCGCGAATGAAGGGCACGTGGTGGGGTATGGGGACGATCGCTGTACGGAATCGGCGGTTGCAAGATTCCGCGAGCACTTTGGTGCGGATGTGCACGTCTTTTTTGTATTCAACGGGACGGCCGCCAATGTGCTGAGCCTGCAAGCGCTGACGCGCCCATTTCACGCCGTGCTGTGTCCGGAGCTGTCGCATATTTATACGGATGAATGTGGGGCGCCGGAGAAATTCACGGGGTGCAAGCTGATCCCGCTGGCGGCTCCGAGGGGAAAACTGACGGTGGAAACGGCGGCAGCGGCTTATCACGGAATTGGGGACCAGCATCACGTGCAACCGCGTGTCATTTCGATCACGCAATCCACCGAGATGGGGACGGTCTACAAGCCGTCGGAGATCGAGGCGCTGGCGCGGTTTACCCATGAGCAGGAAATGTTTCTGCACATGGATGGGGCGCGGATTTCAAACGCAGTAGCAGCGCAAGGGTTGACGCTGCGGCAGGCAACACGGGACCTGGGCGTGGATGTGCTGTCGTTTGGCGGGACGAAAAACGGGCTGATGGGAGTGGAGGCTGTCGTCTTCTTTCGTCCGGAACTGGCGCAGGACTTTTTGTTTGTGCGCAAGCAGGGGATGCAGCTGGCGTCAAAAATGCGATTCATGGCCGCGCAAATGGAAGCGCTGCTGACGAACAACTTGTGGAGGCGAAATGCGGAACATGCGAACCGCATGGCGCAGCTGTTGCAGCAGGAGGTGCGGAAGATTCCGCGGGTGAAGATTGTGTATCCGGTGGAAGCGAACGGTGTATTTGCGGAGATTCCGCAGGGGGCAATTGCGAAGATTCAGGAGCGCTACTTCTTTTATGTGTGGAGCGAAGAGGAATCAGTAGTGCGGTGGATGTGTTCGTTCGATACCACGGAAGAAGACGTGCGCCAGTTCGCGGGATTCGTCGGGGAAGTTCTGGGGGCCTTGAGCTAGCGCGGCCTGGAGTCAGGGACGCCGCTTGCGGGCATAGCCCCCCGCGCTCGTGACGACGTCGCCCCACACGACCCGTTTTCCGCCGAAAGTCTGCTCTTAAGGAACTACTTCTTCTTTTTAGCCGCTCTTGCCTTTGCCCAGCGCGCCCTCTGCGCTGCAGCAATGCGCTTGCGGCCTTCCGCCGAAATCTTGTGCTTCCGGCCAACGGGTGCGGACTTCGGTTTGCTCCCCTGAAGATAGACCTTGCCGAAGGCGGTCAGAGCCGCGCTTACCCGATGCAGTTCCTTTTCGAGGCGAGTGCGTTCCAGTTGAAGTTGAGAGATTACAGTGTGAACTAATGTTTTTGCCATTAAGATATTCTAACACTCGAGGTCGGCCTTGGGGCTTGGGTTCCGGAGTTTGCGGCGACACCATCTTTATGAGTTACAAAGATCTTCTTCCGGGATTAGTCAGCATAGTCTCGGCGGCCAGACGCTGGATTTCGAATGCTCGTTCGGTAGAGGAATCGACGTTGGAGGACCGGGCGGCATTCTTGAATCCTGAAATTCGCACTGGCGTTGTCCTGCTTTGGCTCAGTGGGACACTGTTCGCGCAACAGGCTCGCCCAAGTGAGGTTCCGCAAAATGAAGTTGCGCAAAATCAGCTTCAGCGGGATCAGGCCACGGCCGCGCAAAAGAAATCCCACCTTCCGCGTAACTCGCCGGCCAAGAAGTTCTATGACACACCCGTGCCGCTGCCTGCCGGCAAGCCCGGCGACCTGATCCGCTCGGCCCCGCTGCCATATTCGCTGGGCGTGCAAGCGGTCCGGATTTTGTATTACTCGCGCTCGGGCAACGGCGACCTGGTTGCGGCCTCGGGGGTGGTTTTGTTTCCGGCTGGAAAGCCGCCGGCTGGGGGCTGGCCGGTGATTGCATGGGCGCACAGCTTAAGCGGAGTGGCCCGCGTGTGCGCTCCATCGCTGGCGCGAAAGCTGCTGCCCGTGTCGTTTCTTTCGATGTACGTCAACCTCGGCTATGCCGTGGTTGCCCCCGACTACGCGGGCCTCGGGACGAGCTTCCGCAACGCTTTTGCAGATGTGCGGGCGAATACGTCCGACGTGATCTATTCGATTCCGGCGGCTCGCAGTGCCGTGCCCGGGCTTGGACCGCGGTGGATCGCGATGGGTACGGGCGAAGGCGCAATGGCCGTTGTGGGCGTGGCGGAAATGGAGTACCAGGCCCCCGATCCGAGCTATCTGGGAGGCGTGGCGATTTCGCGGGTAACGGATCTAGAGGATCTCCTCGCGCCAACGGGCAATCAACCGCATGAACTGCCGTTGCTCCTGGCTTACGGCCTGAAGACGGCTTACCCGCAGTTTGACGCCAGCGATGTTTTGACGGAACAGGCGCTGCCGCTTTATGAGCGACTCGGGGAGGAGTGCGGCGTATCCGGCGTGGATAAGATGCCGGTGACGGACATGCTGAAAGCTCATTGGGAAGGTAACAGGTTTGTTCAGGATTACTTCCGCCGGAACCGGCTAGGCATGGGACCTGCCAATGGGCCGCTGCTTGTGATCGGCAGCGAAGGGGAACCGTCGATCATCGCCACTACTAAAGTTGTCGCACGGTTATGCCAGCAGGGAGACTGGGTTCTGTTTAATCGCTATGCGGAATACGACCCTGGGCGAGTAATCGGCGATTCGGTTCGGGACCAGATGGCTTGGATTCAGGAGCGGTTTGCCAACCGCCCGGCGCGGACCAATTGCTCACTTCAACATTAGATTTGCTTCCGAGTGCTTACCAGTCGAGTTGCGAGGCGTCT
>PLHN01000494.1:0-3448 GCA_003139975.1 Acidobacteriaceae bacterium | reverse complement strand
CGCAACTCTGGGAGAAAGCCGGGGAAGCAACCAAGACCAGGAGCAACACGCCGAGCACGCGTGCGCATAAGTTGAGCGCCCTTTTCATCTCACCCTCCGGCTCATTCCATTGCCGTTTTTGCCACAAGCAACTCACTTAGCCCAAGGCGCGCCATGTGCTATGCGGAAGCTGTCGGTCCACCCGTATTGCATCGCCAGCAGCGCAGAGACTGCAAAGATAACAACAAACCAAAGCAATCCGCGATTCTCGGAAAGATGCATGAAAAACAAGAGTCCGAGAGCGGCCTCGATGCAGGCTACGATCAACATCCAGGTGAACATCGTGCCCGCATCCATATTCTGATAAGCGATGACGAACTGGATGGCAGCCAGCACTAGGATACAAACGTAAACGACGATGTCTCTTCCAGATCCAGCTTTCGTGTCGGTTGTCATGCGAGTGGCTCCTGACGAATTAGGCTCAGTGCGACAAATTCAAAAGATAGACTAAGGGGACAACGAACATCCAGACCAGATCGACAAAGTGCCAGTAAAGGCCGAGTATCTCAATGTCGTCGGCCTTGTAACGTCCGCCTTTGTATCGCAGCCCGACTGCGAGCAGGGCGACGACTCCGCCGGCGACGTGAGTAAGATGCAATCCGGTAATGCTGAAGAAAACCGCGCCAAACAATCCTGACCCCCAAGGATTCTTGAAGAGGGTCATGCCTTCGTCGATCAGAGAAAACCACTCGCGAATATGGAGCAGGGCAAAGACAATGCCCAACGCGGCGGTAATGAAAGTCCAGCGCAGAGCTCCTGCTTTGTCTTCCGCTTTTGCGGCGCGGACACCAAAGAGCATGGTCAGGCTGCTGGTGACCAGGATGAAAGTCATCAGGGCGACGTTGGTGATGCTGTGGAAAGGACGCGGCCAATTCAGGGTAGCATTGCGCGTAAAGCCGTACGCCACCAGGCAGGCGGCAAAGGTCGCGGTGTCGGCGATGATGAACAGCCACATCGCCATTTTCTTTGCAGGAACCGAAAACGTCGGCGTCTCCATTACACCCGTGGAGTGTCCCCCCATCATGGTGATTTCGGCTTGGCTCACGATGCCTCCTACGGATTGAGTTTGCCTAGATTGTTGCCCATAGCACTAACAACAGATAGATCCAAAGCACGCCCATAAAATGCCAATAGCGGGCGGTTGCAACCAACGTGCTCCTCTTTAAGGTCAAGCGCTTGAGCTTGACAATGACACGGACTAAACCTCCCAGGCCGCCAAGAACGTGGATGGCATGCACGGCAGTAAGTAAATAGAAAAAGGAGCTATTAGGATTGGTGGCCAGATAGAAACCCTGAGCCTGCAATTGCAGCCATGCGACATACTGCCCAACCACAAAAAGCAGGCCGAGGCCAAGCGTGGCATATAGCCAACGGCCGGGATGGGCGATCGCCTTGGCGAGCGGGCCCATGAAAGCGCCCACGTCGCGGCGCCCCAGTTCGAGCGTGACGCTGCTTGCGATGAGCACCAGCGTGTTCAGGTAGAGAATTGGCGGCAACGTCAGATGGTGCCAATCGGGCGCCGATCCCTGGCGAACAATCAAGGCGCTGGTGAACGCCAGGAAGGTCATGGTGATGGAAAACAGGAAGACCCAGATTCCGGTTGAAGCTGGGGGAGGAGCAACGTCCATTACCGCCGGCAGAGCGCCATCAATGGGCGGCATATTTCGTCCGCCACTTCCGTTGCCGGAACTGGTTGGCCGACGCTCATCGAGCGTCGGGGGCTGAACCTTCGGCGGTTGGATCGTGGTTGCCATAATGCAAACTTCTTTCTGGCTATTCGTTATGCCTCGTCAGGCCCGGCGACCTTTTCCGGCGAGGTCTGCATGACATAGTCGCCCGCCGACCCCGCCACACCATATTGGTAGGGATCGTGGTAAACGACCGGCAGCTTGTCGCCAAAGTTGTTGTGAGGCGGAGGCGTGGTGGGCGTGCTCCACTCCAACGAAGTCGCCTGCCACGGGTTGTCAGTGGCGGGCTCACCCCAGAAGCGGCTGTGGATCAGGTTGTACAAGAAGATCAACTGCACGGCTCCGGTAAAGAGCGCGGCGATCGTGATGAACTGATGAACTGGGATAAAGGGCTTCATATAGTCATCCACGAACGCCTGATAGCGGCGCACGTTGCCCGCTAAGCCGAGATAGTGGAAGGGCATGAAGATGGCGTAGGCTCCCACAAAGCTGAGCCAGAAGTGAGCCTTGCCCAGAGTTTCATTCATCATGCGGCCATACATCTTGGGAAACCAGAAGTAGGTTCCCGCAAAGATGCCGAACATAGCTGCTACGCCCATCACCATATGGAAGTGGCCTACCACGAAGTAAGTCGCGTGCAGCATGATATCGACCGAAGGCTGCGCCAGAAAGAAGCCGCTGACGCCGCCGCTGATGAACATGGAGATAAAGCCCAGCGCGAACAAGGAAGCCGTGTTAATGCGCAGCTTAGCTCCGTAGAGGCTCCCGAGCCAGATGAGCACGACAATGGAGGATGGGATGGTGATGACCAGGGTCGGGAAGGAGAAGGCCAGCGACGAAACCGGATTCATCCCGCTGACGAACATGTGGTGACCGTAGACGACGTAGCTGAGAACAGCGAGCGCGCCCATGGCATAGATCAGGACGCGATGACTCAGCATCGGCTTGCGCATGTTGGTGACGAGAACGTGCGAGACGATACCCATCCCGGGAACAATCGCGATGTAGACCTCAGGATGTCCGAAGAACCAGAACAAATGCTGCCAGAGCAGCGTAGAGCCGCCGGAGTGGGGCTGGAGCTGGTCGTTGATCACGAGGTTGGAGGGCACGAAGAAGCTGGTTCCCGCCACGTGATCGAGGATCAGGAGGATGCAGGCCGGCATCAAGACTGCAAATGCGGTGAGGCCCATGCAGGAGGTAATGAACCACGACCATGCGCTCAGCGGCAGGCGCCACAGGCTCATACCGCGCGTGCGCATGTCGAGGGTGGTGGTGATGAAGTTCAGCGAGCCGAGCAACTGGCCAACGCAGAAAAGACCGATCGAGATCGCCCACAGGACAACGCCGGTGCCTTCGCCGGGGCCACCGACGGGGCCGATCGCGTTCAGGGGAGCATATTGCGTCCAGCCGCCGAGAGTTGGTCCATCACTTACAAAGAACGACGAAACCAGGAACAGGAAAGCGGTGAACGTGACCCAGAACGACATCATGTTGAANNGCACGAAGAAGACCATGATGGTGGCGTGCATGGTCATCAACTGGAGGTAATACTCGGGGGTCATAACATTGCCCGGCGCGCCGTTGGCGGAAAGCAAGTGCAGTCCGGGGATGGCATAGTTAGTCCATCCCAGGTGGATGCGCATCAGCCAGGAGAGGACCATACCGACGAGGACGGCCACCAGGGCCAGCCCGTAATATTGCTTGCCGATGACTTTGTGGTC
>PLHN01000123.1 GCA_003139975.1 Acidobacteriaceae bacterium | reverse complement strand
TTGGTGCCGCGCTTGGTGACGATGGCCACCTGCATGCCCGACGAATTATTGACGTCGGCGGTCTGATTGGTAGTCGAGACTTTGAACTCTTCCACGCTATCGACCGGAGTGGGCATGACGCCTGAGGGCTGACCACCGTTGATCCCGGCGCTGGACCCGCTGATTGGATTGTTTTTGTTGGAANNAGGGCTGGCCGCCGTTGATCCCGTTGATGGCTCCGCTGATTTGATTAAATTTGTTGGAGAACAACCCCCCAGCCGGATCGTCGCCAAAATTCGGGTTGTAAACACCCGAACTGCCATCCATGTCGTTGCTATTGTTGCCGCCGTCGAGCGTGAATACCGTTTGATCCACCACCGTGCCGGCAGCGCTGCCGTCAGGACTGACGCCGGCTTGTAGTGTGACGAACGAACTGGTATCGCGGCCAAGGGTCGGCAAGTTCGACAAAGCTTCGGCGGTGACAGTGTTGCCGATCGTGGAATTCAGCGTCTGCAGTTCGTTGCCGACAGCGGTCACTTCCACCACCGTGGTGCTGCCTCCGACTTTCAGTGCCATATTGATGGTGTTCGCTTGTCCGACCTGGACTGTGATCTGCGTCTTGTTCGTGTTAAAGCCTTGCTTGACGAAAGTGATCTCATAGTTGCCGGGGTTGACATCGACGAAAGTGTATCTTCCGGAGTTGTTGGTGGTCACGCTCCGCGAAGTCTTCGTGGAAACATCGGTGAGGGTGACAGCGGCGTCGGAAACAACCGCGCCCGATACGTCGCTGACCGTCCCGATTACGGTTCCGGTGTTGGTCGACTGCGCCGCTGCGGGCAAAACGATGCCGAGGCTTAGGATCAACGCTAGCAATGCCAACTTTGCCGACAGATGGGAGGAGAGAGAGTTTTGCAGCATCGTGGACCTTCCTTTCGGGATGCGGCCGTTTGCAATTCTCAATTCGGCCGGCTTCGATCACTGAGCTTCGGATAACCCGTGCCTGGACAACAACGTCCAGATAACGACCGCGACTCGCGCCAAGGTAAGGATCCGGGGCAGCTTGCCGAGCTTCAATTTTCAAGATCGATCAAGGAGTTAAAGCCACGTACCCCGTTCAGTCCGCACGCACAGGGCAAACCAAATCAGCATGCGACAAAGCAATCTACGGTCCAACCCGGCCGGTCGGATTTCTTCATTGCAAATCAATGACTTAACGAACTCATGCCGGCAAGACCGACCTATATTAAAGAGGCACGGATTCCGAATCTGGAATTATGCCTTCAATAAATGGAAGAAACGGCGCCGAGAAAAACAAGCGCGTGACCTTTAACCTGTTGCCAGATCACACCTTGGTTCTTCCTCTGGGAGTCAGCGGGAGGAAATCAGCGGCTGATTCTTCTTGCTTCGCGTTCTATGCTGAAAGCGGTAAGCTCCACTGCAATGGCGACCAAGTCGGGAAAACGAAAGATGATGCGGGCGAAGCGGAAAGCGGGCGCGCAAACGCCGGCGGCGGAGGCGCGAATTCGGCAGGGCATGGGTCCGTCCGAACTGGAAGAAGATGAGCTCACAGCTCTGGTGTTGCGGGCCTGCCTGATCGCGCGCGACGCGGTTTTCAATGTGCGCGACTTGCTGGCCGAAGGATCGCGGCTGGCTTTTCTCGCCATCAAGGANNGAGCGCATCGGAGACCTCGCCTATAGCGCCGTTATGCAACTCGAATCGCGGCGCGAAAAACTGCCCCCGGCCGACTCGCAGGCGCTGATCAAAATGGCAGCGCTGCTCTGCGAAATGCTCGAGGAGGTTCACCAGGGATTTTTGACGCGCGATCTAACCCACGCGCAAAACGTGCTGCGCTTCGACCCGGAAGTGGATCGCTTGTGCCATGAGCTATTCCAAAGGCATCTGGCAGCCCCGAACCTAGCACGACCAGATAAACGAGGATCAAACACGGCCGCATCGAACAGAGGAGAAACAAGTGCGGCTGGACCGAGCGGAGCAGCATCGCGTGTTCCAGCAACACAGAACTTCGACATTCTCCTGGCGGCGCAAGCGCTCGAACGCATCGGGGATCACGCCAAGAATCTGGCCGAAGAAATCTACGGCCTGGCCGAAGGCCGCTCGCTGCGCCACAACGCAAGGAAACTGGCGTATTCATGAAAGGCAGCGATCGCCGCGGCGCATGAGCAGTGCGCTCGGTTTGTTATAATCGGCTCTGTTCCAGGCGAAATAGGCCGCAACGGCCGCGCGTGGCGCTATCGTCTAGGGGTTAGGACGGAAGATTCTCAATCTTCAAACCCGGGTTCGATTCCCGGTAGCGCTACCAAGCCATCCTAAGCCCGGGGAAAAGACAGGACGCTCATGACATCCCAAACCAATACCTTGACGCCGACAAATCCAACTGCCGCGACCGAGACAACTGCCGCGGTTCGGGTTCTTCCCAACTACATTGGCGGACGCTGGGTTCCGGCGGAGGCTTCCGGGCTGATCGACGTGACGAACCCTGCCAACGGCGAGGTGCTGGGGCGCGTACCGCTCTCGGGCGCGACTGAAGTGGAATCCGCCGCGGCTGCGGCGAATACCGCGCTGCCGGATTGGCGTTCGCGGTCTGTGGGCGAGCGCACCGAGTTTCTCTACGCGCTGCGCGAGGCTTTTCGCCGGAGGATCGACGAACTGGCCGAGTCGATCACACGCGAAGGCGGCAAAGTGCTTTCCGATGCGCGCGCCGAAATCACGCGTTCCATCGAAGTGCTCGAAGTGGCGTGCGCTTCTCCCATGACGATGCAAGGGCGCGTCCTTGAAGGCGTGGCGCGCGGCATCAACACGGAGACCTTTCGCCAGCCGGTTGGAGTCTGCGCCGCGATCACACCGTTTAACTTCCCGGCGATGGTGCCGATGTGGTTCCTGCCCTTTGCCATTGTGTGCGGCAATACGTTCGTGCTTAAGCCCTCCGAGCAGGTTCCGCTTACCTCCGAATTGATCTGCCGCATGCTTGAGGAGATCGGCTTGCCGCACGGCGTCGTCAACCTGGTGCACGGCGCGCACGACGTGGTGAACGCGATTCTGGATAGTCCGGGGATCAGCGCGGTTTCGTTCGTGGGATCGGTCAACACGGCCAAGTACATCTACCGGCGCGCGGCGGAAAAGGGAAAGCGCGTGCAGGCCCTGGGCGGCGCGAAAAACTACATGGTCGTGATGCCCGATGCAATCGTGGATAAAACGGTGTCGAACGTTCTCGGCAGCGCCTTTGGCAACGCGGGCCAGCGCTGCATGGCAGGATCCGTGCTCGTCACGGTTGGCTCCGCGCAGACGGCGATCATGGGCAAATTGAAACAGGAAGCGGAGAAAGTGATTGTCGGCGATGGTCGAGATCCCAAGGCCAGCCTTGGTCCGGTGATTTCGCACGCAGCCTGTGAGCGTATTCACGATGCAATCGAAACCGGAATCAAGGAAGGAGCGGAATTGCTGGTGGATGGCCGACGGCCCAAGGGAGTTCCGTCAGGCGGCAACTTTGTTGGCCCCACGATCCTCAATAACGTGAAGGCCGGCATGCGCGCCGCGCGCGAGGAAATTTTTGGGCCCGTGCTCTCTGTCATGCACGTCAACTCGCTCGACGAGGCCATCGCTCTCGTGAACAGCGATCCGCGAGGTAACGGCACCTCCATCTTCACCGAGAACGGAGCAGCGGTGCGCGAGTATAGCCGGCGGGTTGAAGTCGGCATGGTCGGAGTCAACATCGGCGTCGCGGCCTCGCCCGCGTATTTTCCGTTTTCTGGCTGGAAGGATTCGTTCTTTGGCGACCTGCATGTGCACGGCTTGGACGCCGTCGAATTCTTTACGCGCAAGAAAACGGTCACGTCCCGCTATTTCTCATCCGGAACGACGGGCAAGTTCTTTACCGAGCAAGGCGACAAACACTAGAACGGGCGCCCTAACTAATCTTGCCGGAGAAGCGGTGGCCCTCAACGGCTAAAGCCGCGTTTGAAAACAATGCGGT
The DNA here is from genome assembly GCA_003139975.1 of Acidobacteriaceae bacterium. GTDB lineage: Bacteria > Acidobacteriota > Terriglobia > Terriglobales > Acidobacteriaceae > Acidiflorens. The sequence goes on along the minus strand of PLHN01000123.1, from coordinate 2,044 downwards.
TACCGCAGTAGCGCAGCGTCACCAAAAATCAAGAGGAACGTCAAGTTTTTCCGCAGCCTGTAAAGCCGCTTGTGTGGCGGGTTCTGGCGGCATGGCTGAAGGCATGCCCTTTGAAAGCTCTCCATGGGTCGACTTGATCAGAGATTCCCTAGCTGGCCGATCGACTGGCACACATGAATTTCCAGGCGCTGGAAACGATGTTGGTCAGATCGCGCTGGGCAGTCCATCCCAAGACTCGCTGAGCTTTGCTGGCGTCGGCGACGAGACTCGGCGGATCGCCCGGGCGGCGCGGGCCCATCTTGCGGCGGACGGGCTGGCCCGTGGCTTTTTCGGCAGCCTGAATTACTTCGAGAACCGAGTTGCCGCGCCCGGTACCGAGGTTCACTGCTAAGGATTCGCCGCCCTGTTCCAGATGCAGCAGGGCGCGGACGTGCGCATCGGCGAGGTCGTTGACGTGGATGTAATCGCGCAGGCAGGTGCCATCCGGCGTAGGGTAGTCGTCGCCGAAGACCAGCAACTCGGGGCCGTTTGCGGTCGATGCTAAGAGGGTGAGCGGGATCAGATGGGTTTCTGGGTCGTGGAGTTCGCCGATCTCTCCGCTGTCGTCGGCTCCGGCGGCATTGAAGTAGCGGAGGCGGGCGGAGCGCAGGCCGTAAGCGCGGTCGTAGGCTTCGAGCGCATTTTCAAAAAACAATTTGGAGGAGCCATATGGGTTCACCGGCTCGCGCGGCGTCTGCTCAGTGATGGGAATGCGCTCGGGAGTTCCGTAGACAGCACAGGTGGAAGAAAAGACAAAATGGCGCACACCCGCATCGACGCAGGCATTGAGCAGGGTGAGGGCATCGGCGACATTGTTCCGGAAATATTTGCGCGGGTTGCTAACGGATTCTCCGACGTAGGCGTGAGCGGCGAAGTGCATGACCGCGTCGACGCGAGAGAGGATTCGGTGGAGTTTGGACCGATCGCCGATATCGCCTTCGACGAGTTCAAAGCCCTGCGCGAGGCGAAGGAAGCCGGTAGAAAGATTGTCGTAAATGATGACGTTGTAGCGTGCCCGCCGCAAGGCGCGAGCGGCATGACTTCCGATATAACCTGCACCTCCTACTACGAGAACAGCCAATGGTATACCTCACTCCGGGATTAGGAATAAAGCTCAATTACGGAGGACGAGAGCCAGACAATTTCAGTCAGCCCAGCCGGCGGCAGCTTTCGCCCGGCGCTCCGCGTACAGAGGAAATTCTTCGGCTAGCGTCAGCACCTGCTTGCGAATTCTCGCGAGCGCTGCGGCGTCGGTCCGATGATTGAGAGCTTCGGCGATCCAGCGCCCGATCTGGCGCATCTCGGCTTCCTTCATGCCGCGTGTCGTCACGGCCGGCGTGCCGACGCGAATGCCGCTCGGCTTCATTGGAGGATTCGTGTCGAACGGAATGGCGTTCTTGTTGACCGTAATCGCGGCCTCGCCCAGCGCTTTCTCGGCCTCGCTGCCGAGCATCCCTTTCGCGAACACGTCTACCAGCATGAGGTGCGTGTCTGTGCCGCCGGAAATGATCCGAAAGCCTTCGGCCGCGAGAGTCTCCGCCAACACCTTGGCATTGGCAATAATTTGCCGCGCATAATCTCGGAACTCCGGCTGCATCGCCTCGTGAAAGCACACCGCCTTGGCTGCCATGATGTGCACCAGCGGCCCGCCCTGCATGCCGGGAAACACTGCCTTATCGATCGGCGCGGCAAATTCCTGCCGGCTCAGAATCATCCCGGACCGCGGACCGCGCAAGGTCTTGTGCGTGGTGGAAGTCACAATCTGTGCGTGTGGTACTGGCGAGGGATGCGCCCCGCCCGCCACGAGGCCAGCGAAATGCGCCATATCCACCAGATAGATCGCGCCCACTTTGTCCGCGATCTGGCGCATACGCGCAAAATCAATAATCCGCGGATACGCGCTGCCCCCGCCAATGATCAGCTTCGGCCGTTCTTTTTCCGCGAGCTTATCCAGTTCGTCGTAGTCAATCGTTTCCGTTTCTTTGGTCACGCCGTACGGAATTAT
>PLHN01000118.1 GCA_003139975.1 Acidobacteriaceae bacterium | reverse complement strand
GCACGTCTCCCACATCATTCCCGGTCCCCGCCGCGGATAGCGGAACGTATCAATCAGTGTCTTGACGACCTGGCTGCGGTCTTTCGGTTTGCGCTGCGGCAAAAGGGCATGCTTGATGGCGGAGCCAAGCGACAGACCCTTAATGCGCTGGGCCGCCCAATCGGCCGAAATTTCCTGGCAGCTCATGCCCCAGACTTTCTCGGTATAGGTCTTGAAGAAGATCTCGAACAAGCGCCTGCCAAACTGGTTCACGACCCAATCTTCAAAGGATTTCGGGTTCTCGGTTGGGTGGAGGCGCGCCTTGGAAAAGGAAAGCATGCAGCGTGTGGACTCGAGCAGGCCAAGCTTGGAGAGCGCCTCGAAGGGTTTCAGCGGGTAGCTATAGAACTCGCCGCGATAGTAAATGCGCGAGGAGCGCGGGCGGTCGAGCATGTCAGGACCAGCGATCTCGGTCCACAGGTCCTCGACCTCGCGCGATTTGGAGAAAAACCGGTGCCCGCCGATGTCGAAGTGAAATCCCTTGTAGTTGACCGTTCGCGAGATTCCCCCGACATATTCGGAGTCGCTCTCGAGAACTACGACGGGCGCTTTTTGCTTAGAGAGTTCATAGGCAGCGGTCAGTCCCGCTGGGCCAGCGCCCACGATCACAGCCTTGAAAGTTGATGGCACTTGAGCCGGGGAAGTAGGCGAGTCAGTCATTCTTTCTTTGAATCATACTGATTGCCGGCGGGCGATGCCAAGCCGCGCAGCCTTCAACCTCGGATTGGCACGAAGGGCAAGGCAAACGGGAACCCACGCCCGGTTCTTCCTTTCATATCCGTGGGGCCGCTGCCGTACGTACGCGGGTCGTGAGAAATAAACTTGCGCTGCAAAGAGCGAGAATCCCTGCAAAGAGATAGGTGATGGACCGCGAGCCGATCGTTGGGATAAGCGCAAAGGTCGTGAATAGCGTTCCGAAAACATTGCCGATCGTGGAGATTCCATAGACAAGTCCCGCCACTCGCCCGGTCTCGCTTGTCGAACGAATCAGGAGCCGCACGGCCACGGGCGAAAGCGCACCGAGGAGTGACAGTGGAAGAAGTAGCAACACAGCTGAGGCGAGCAGAACGCCCGCCGGACCCTCCCCAATTGAACGAAGGATTGAAGACATCACACGGTCAGCGGTCAATGGGATCAGTGCTAGGTAAACCGCTGCCGCAGCGATGCTGACGGCAATCACGCGCGGCGAAGGATGCCGGTCAACGATGGCGCCGCCGCCCAGATAACCGACAGTAAGCGCGACCAGTACCGTGGAAATCAATCCAGCCCAAGTGCCCATCCCGCCACCAAAGTAGGGAAACAAGTAGCGGCTGCCGAGCATCTCGAAGCCCATGATCACGCCCCCGACAAAAAAGGCGTTCGCATAGATCAGGAGTGAGGCAACGGGTTCAGCTACTGAATCGGGGGATTGCCCTGTGATGCCCATTTTTGATTATGGCGCTCGATAGCTTTCAGTGATTCGACGGGTGCGAAATCATCGGTCAGCATCTTGGCGTTGTCGTCGATCCCGGCGGTGGACTGCCCGGCCTGGTTAACCACGTCAAAAGACGAGCCGACTGGTTTCAGCAGGAACCGATGTTGCAGCATGGCGCGCGGGTCATAACGCAGGCGGTAAGTAAATTCGTAGGTTTCAGCCATGTGGTTGAGATCAACGCTACTAAGGGCCTGCCCGTCGTAGGCGATCATGACAACGTTACCGCCCGCATCGTTACCGCTAGCGTCGTAGAACTCAACCTGCGAAAAAACCGTATGCAGCGTTTTCACGGCTGAGTCGAAAAGCATAGTCGTTGGCTCAACATTCAGAGCTACCACACCTCCGGGTGCGAGGTGCGCTTTAACAATCTGATAGAACTCTTTGGTCAGCAGATGAAATGGGACGAAGGGACCACGGTAAGCATCAATCAGGATAACGTCGTAATGGGCCTTCGAAGCTGCGAGAAATATCCGCCCGTCACGACTAACCAACTGAAAATTCGGTTCTTCCCTAATACCAAAATACTTGCGTGACAGTTCGAGCACGGCGGGGTCGAGCTCGACAGAAGTGATTTGAATATCAGGCAGAAAACGATGCAGATACCACGCCGTGCGTCCTCCACCGGTCCCGATTTCAAGAATCGATTTGATCTTAGCCGGGTAGAGCAAACTCGCCGTCATGAACTGGGTATAGGACACCGGCAGTTCGCGATCGTCGGCGGTATTGTATCGGCTCTCCTCGTAGAGCTTTTGATTAAGGCCAAACGTCATACTGACGTAAGTGCCCGTCCGATACACGTAAATGTTGTTGTAGATGGATTCACGCGACTCGACCGGAACGCGGTCACCACCGATCTTCTGCGGAGAGGCAGTTGCAGGCGCATCGTTGCTCTGCTTGGGAGAAACGGCCGCCTGGGCAGTACTGCTCTGTTGGGGTGAGATGGCCGCGTGGTTGTGGGGAGCAGTCTGGCAGCATGTCAGGAAGACAAGGAGGCCGCCGACGAAGACAGCCAATGACGATCGTAGAAGGAACTTATGATAACTCATCATGTCAGCGAAACGTCAGTGCCGGTTAGATTCAGCGCGAATCTCATTCAAAAGCTTCTAATTGTGGCACTCGGCATACCATAGGGAAGTGATGCTGATCACGGGCTGCCGTGATCGTGGCGGGCGCTGGGACTGAGGACGTTCAAGGCCGACGGAGAATATCGTTTGCAGCTTGTCGAGGAGCAGGGTCTCGCAGAAAATAGATTCGCAATGAATCAGACGTCTTCTGGGTTAGGAAGACAAGTTATACAAACAGCAGGACCGTGGCGGTGAACTGTCTTGTGAATTCCGGCTCAGCCTCAATAGAACCGGGCAACCTTGATGGAGCCGAACAGCAACTAAACGGCGCGTTGCGTTTAGACCCAGGAACCAGAACGCGCAACGTCTATTGAAGGTGGTAGCTGCGCATCGCGGAAATATCGGATTCTGAGTTCGTTGCAAGCTAACGATTCGGCTGGCGCGGAAAATGTGCAGTTCGCCATCCTTCGATCTCATTCTCAGCTTGGGCAAGTTGCGCGGGAGTGAGCGAGTTTCTAAGTTCCTGCGCGGTCGCCAACGTGGCGTCCTGCTTTAGTACGTCCTGCGCAAGAACCAGCCACTTGTAGGCAGATACAAGGCTCTCACCATTGCTATGGTCGGCGGCGAGCAATAAACCAAGGCGGTGTTGTGCCTGAGCGATGCCAAAGTTCGCAGCCGGCGCATAGTATTTTAAGGCGGAAGCGGTATCGACCGGGCCGCCTTCTCCTTTTTCGAACATTTCCGCCAAAAGGAATTGGGCATAAGCGTGTCCCCGATTGGCCGCCGGTGTCAGCCATCGCCGGGCTTCTTCCATATTTTGCGCAACGCCGTGGCCGAACAGATAGGACACTCCTAACCCAAATTGGCCACCGGGATAATTCTGATCGGCCGCCTTCCTGTACCAGTTGACGGCTTGGGGGTAGTCCAATCGGCCGAGCTTTTGATCCACGAAAATATCGCCCAATTCCACCTGGGCGGTTGCGTCACCCAGATCGGCGGCACGCCTGAACCAACCGATAGCAGCATCGACATTTACGCCATGTTCCTGCCGCATATGCCACCTTGCCAATTCGAGCATCGCCGGAACCAGGCCCTGCTCGGCGGCCTTAGTAAGCCACAAGACCGCTTGGGCATCGTCCTGCGGTACTTCCTCGCCGCGGTGGTACATGGCAGCGAGATTTAATTGGGCGGTTGCGTCGCCCGCCTCGGCGGCGTTGCGGAACCAGGTCGCCGCTTTAGCCGGATCCTTTTCGATTCCATCACCGGCTGCATACATCAGCGCAAGGGTGGTGGCCGCGTCTCTTGATCCGTGTTGCGCAGCTTTGGTGTACCAGGAAACCGCCTGTGCTTTATTGGGCGGCATTCCGAAACCCGACTGACAAAAGATACCCATGCCTTCCTCGGCCGCAGCAAAGCCACGATTCGCCGCGCGCCGCAACAGGGAAAGTGCTTCCGCATCGTCCTTCTTGAGCAGTGTGCCGGCATGGTAAGCGAGAGCCAGCGTGGTCTCCGACTCGGGATCGCCGGCGTCGGCCTTGGCCTCCAAGGGCCCTAGATCGGCGACGGCGAGAGATTGGGCCTGGTCGAAAAGCGCGTAAGCGTGGAGTTGCATGGGCGCCGTGCCGGCGATCCGGGGAGACACCAGCATCGGGGCTGGGGCCGCGAGTTTGGCGACTTCTGGATCAGGCTTGGGGACGGATTCCGGCACGCTGGACGAGGGAGGCGCCTCCGCCAACTTCGGTGATACTCGGCCCGATCCGAGAGCAGGCAACGGTGCGGTCGGCGTCGGGGGCACCGCCTCCGCCGGCTTTGGCACTGCCCTCCGGTCCGCTCCGGGCACATCCGACCCCACGTTAGGCATCGGCGGTATCACCTCTGCGGTCTTCGGCGTATCTAGCCCTGTTCCACGAGGAAGCGACGGCGCGCTCTGCATCGGCGGTACCGCCTCTGCGACCTTCGGCGATGCTCGATCGCTTCCGAGAGCGAGGGCTTGCGCGCCTGGTATTGGCGGCACCACTTCCGCAGTTTTCAGCGCGGTTCGATCTGGTCCGCCCGAACTGGGTGGCACGCTGGGCGTTGGCGGTATCACGTTCGCGGTCTGCGGCGTACCTCGTCCTCTTCCAAGAACAGGCAGCGAACTGATCATGGGCGGCACCGCCTCCGCGAGCTTCGGTAACTTTCGGCCGCTTCGGGGCGCACCTGCCGGCACGCTCGGTATTGGCGGCACCACCTCCGCAGTCTTTGGCGTGGTTCGATTTACGCCGAGCGCAGCCGGCGGCGGGCTAGGCACTGGAGGCGCTGCCTCCCTCTTGGACTCGACGTGATCGGGTTTTCGATCTGGTGCAGCGGGTGGCGAGCTTCGCAGCCCGGGTTTGTTTCCTCCACTGGCTAGAGCAGAAGGGGCAGCGCCACCATTTTCCCGGAGCTCGATGATCAGTTTGTTCCCTACGGCGCTGAGATTGACGACCAGCTTGTTTCCGGCAGACGCCGGCTCACGAGTACGACCTGGCCCGAGCTCAATGACTACGCTCGTGCCGCGGGACGGGGCACCGAATACGACAGTGCTCACTGCGAGAACGGCTCCGTGATTTACAACAAAGCGCGGACCGAGACCAGCGAGTTCACATCCAGGGAAGTCGAAAACAAGGCGGTCTGGGCGCTCAAGCCTGCGCACATCAGGCTGGATGAGCTTACTGAACTCGACTTCCACATCGACGCTGTCGGCACTCTCAGTGACTTCTATACTCGTGATCGTCGGATGCGAATCGCGAAGGCCGGGACCAGGGTTTTCCTGCGAAAAAACGAGGGGCGCAGCGAGTCCGAGCAACAGAAACATAAGCGATACTGTCGGATGGATACGCATCGCTGCGGTAGACTCCGTCCCTTATGATGCGCGGTGTCGGGCATTCCGTGTTCGTGGTCTTAGCGGTGGTGCACTCTAGCGTGACATGCCGTGCACAGTGTGATCAAGCTTTCCCGGAAGCCGGGGGAGTAGCGATAAGCAACGCGAAAATCGGTCGCCCCCACCACAGCCTTGGACACTTGGGGACGAGCGCGCGACTCTAGGAACATCTCCCTCCCACATGATTAGTTGTGCTTGGCAAGCTGTTCTTGTGCGAGTTGGAGTCCCTGTCGCGCCGAAGCGTTATTTGGATCAAGTCGGAGTTCGGTGCTGATCTCCTGGACGGCAGTCGCCGGGTCATGTTGCGCTAAGCGCACGGCGCCTAGCAGGAAGTGTGCTCCAGGCACAGCGGGATCGATCGCAATTGCCTGCCGCGCAGCCCAGTCTGCTTCCGGTAACTTGCCCAAATTGAATTTGGCGGTCGCCAAGGCGACCCACCAATTGGCGTGTGGCTCCAGCCCTACCGCCCGTTGGATATAGCTTTCAGCGGTGGCCGCATCATTGCTGTTGCTCAAAGCAGCATTTCCGAGGTCGAACAGCGCAAAAGCATTGTCGGGCTGGATATCCAGAGAGCGCTTGAGTAACGCGCTACCTTCTGTAAAGTTGCCTTGCTGCAATTTGGCCACGCCAAGATTGACCAGCGCGCGCGCATTGCGTGGAGTAAGCGCAACGCCACGCTGGAATAGATGTGCGTCGTCCTGCCACACGCCCTGGTAGGAAATCGTCTCCGCCGCGAAGGCAGTCAGCACTACGACAGTCGCGACCGCGAGATACGTTGCAGCAGAGTGATTCGTACTGTCAGGAGTGGCACGACAAAGCTGCTTCAGTCCCGCAGCCAGCGCTATTCCGAGCGCGATTGTGGGGAGATAAAGATAGCGGTCGTGAACCAACTCAAAATCCGGAAACAACTTGAGATAGAGCGGTGCAATTAAAGGAACAAATATCCATACCGCACAGAACTCGAACAGCCGTCGATTAGTAACGCGCTGATACAGCCATACCAAAGTTGCGAGGAGCGCAGCCAGCAGCAGTACGGGTGCAACAAAAGCTAAACTTCGCGGGCTGGAAACAAACGCCAACGGATAAAATGGGCCGAGCCCAACTGGGAACAAGAGGTGAGAAAGGTAGAAACAGAGAGCCAAAGGCAAAGTGAGCGCCATCTCAAAATTGCTTGCGGTTGAGAGCGGATGGGCAAAGCCATGGAGAATTTGGTTGCGCAGTATGAGAAAACCGCAAGACGAGAGAAAGAGGGAAAAACCCGTCAGAACGATTGCGGGCCGACCTACTTCATTCTTCCCTCTCCAAGCCAGCGACAGCAGGAGTATTGGCGCGAAAACGCCGGTCTCTTTCACAAAACAGCAAGCCGCGGCTAGCAGCCATGACACGATCCACCATAGCGGGCTGCCACTCTCCAGCCAGCGCGACAGGGCCAATGCGGATAACAATAAAATCGCTGCCATCAGTAAATCGGCTGTGTCCGATACCCAGGTGACGGCCTCGACGTGCGTAGGATGAAGCGCAAAAACAGCCGCCGCAACCGTGGCGTATCCCCTGTCTTCCAATAATTTGCAGGCCAGATGAAAGACAAGCACCACGCACAACAGATGCAGCGCTATCGCGCTTAAGTGCCACGCTGCAGCATTCGTGCCTGCCAGCCAGTGCACAAAGACTTGCCATAGCACCGCAATTGGACGGTAAAAATTCGACCAGTGATTGTTGTTTAAGTCTTCGCTGAAGATCTTTGGAATGTCCTTCCAGCCCAGAACCCAGGGGTTGTCTATCATCTCGTGATCGTCGTAAACAAACCCCATGCTCAGACNNGACTGCGCGCATAGACAAGCAGCGTTAGCATGACTAGCAAAAGCTCGGGCAATCCGGGGCGCTCCAGGAATTCGCGCCATTTGCCGCGGGAGAATCGCACCTGTGCGCTGCTGGTTAATTCCATGTGTGCTATTGGACAAGTGCCGGACGGCTCTACCAGGTTTCCCCTCCGACTAGTTCAGAACTCTGCAGGTATCATAGTCGCCACATTCCTGGTAAACAAACACCGCCTCCCGACACTAAAGGCCGGATCTCGGGTCGAGCGTGGCACAGTCGAAGCTGCCTCGAGAGGCGGTGAGACGCCATTCATGGTGGTTAGTAGTCTTCGAATGGTAATCCAATTCCAGAGGAGTAATGCTCCCTCGACTAGCCGACAGTCACTGGCATTTCCGCGCATTCTGTCCGCTGATTTGAAACAGGCCGACGTGATTACTCTCAGAGTCTACGGCGTAAAGGCAATAGCCTGCGTCGACCGACATGGCCGACGGATGGCCAAAGTTCGCGTCTTTGATTGTGCTGGGATCAAATGTGTAGAACGGCTGCCCTTCGCGATGGAAGACCTGAATCTGATTAAGAGCCGGATCGCTGACGTAAATGTTCCCCTGGTTGTCTACGGTCAATCCGCTGCGAGCCTCAGCGTAGGGCAGGTTAATTGTCCGCCGGAAATTACCCCCTGTATCGAAGATCTGAATGCGTGTGTTCCCTTGATCGAGCACGAACACCTCACCTCCGCCCACCGCCACCTGGGTCGGCATTCTGAACTCGCCCGGCCGGTTCCCACCACCGCGCTTCCCGATCTTGCCAATAAGCCGTCCTCCGTTATCCATAATAATGATCATGTGCCGATACCGGTCGCAGACGTAAATACGTCCTGTAGTTCGATCGATCGCGATCGCCGTTGGACTATCGAAGTACGATTCCCCTCCTCTCAGTTTCCCCAGATAGTCGCGGAACTTTCCTGCCGAGTCGTAGGTCTGTACCGTTTTGCTGCTTCGATCGATGACATACAAATTGTCGCCACCGTCCACGGCGAGCGCCACCGGAGAGCCCACGCGTTCATCACCCAGACGAGAGTATTTCGAATGAGTAAAATCGAAGACGTGCACGGTGTTAGCACCGGGATCGGCAACAAAGACGCGGTGGTTCGAGTCTGTCGTCAAGGCGGATGGTGAACGCAACGCATCCTCGCGAGTTTCTTCCTTGGCCCCTGCAATGACGACGAGCGCCCGATCCAGAAACGGGTGGGATCGTCGTACGTCATCAGCGGACGAAAACGCGCGCACAAAAGTGAGGCTCGCGGACGCTTGTTGGACCTCGGGTTGCGCCGGTTGAGAGGAGATGGCAAATTTCGTGTACCGGGCTGCTACGGGCCCGGGCACGACGCAACACACGAGTAGAATGCATGCGCTCCATCGGATGGCTTTTCCCACAGACACAAAACCTCATCTAATTTGATTCCGTCGGAACGCCGAAGAAACTGGCCGGCATCACGGCTAAATGTGATCTTCGTCACAAAGGAGCGAGAGCATCCCTCGTAAATGTCATAAATACGTTGATGCCTATTCGCGTCGTCTCACCGCGATGCGGGTTCTTCAGCGATGGATGCCGGCATGGCATTCGACACACAGCGCGATCAGGTTCTTCCCAGTTTCCCGCCGAGATGGCCTGTCGAACTCAACCAAGCATCATGCAAGCGAGGAGAGGGGGTCGGTCATCGTCCTCCGGCCCCCTCGTGCCGTAATGCTCTCCGGCATGGCATGCTCGATTAGCGACGTCGCTTCGAACATGACTTAGAACGTCGTGGGCAGTGTGCCGCCGTTGGCTTCGTTCGACTCGCCAAAGTGGCACTGGCGGCAGAACTGGGTCGTCGATGCGGCGTACCCCAGCGGAACAGTGACTGTGTTCGGGTTGTACGGGCCGTTGATGAAGAAGTACTTCGCGTACGTTCCGATAGGGCTGCCGGCGATCGGGCTCGTTGTGGACGCGGCGTAAACGTTCATCGAGTGCTGGTCGTGGCAGGTCGTGCAAACAACGTATGGAACGTTGGCTGCGTTTACCGGGGTTGGATAGGAGTGCGCACCTTTGAGCAGGGCCGGCGCGCCGTAGGAACTTACAAACTTTTGATACTGACCGGCATACACGAGTCCGGTGATGCTGCCGGTGGCCCCGATCGTATACACCATGCCGTTGGTAGCGTTGTTGTAATAGCTGCCCAGCGCCGCGCTGATTGTCGCGTTCTCACCAATCGGGTGATCGTTGTTATAGTTTCCACCGTCCGTAGAGCTGCCGAGGTTGGTTGTGCCATCGGCGCCTAGCAAGGTCGGAATTTTGCCCGCGCCGTAGCTGCTCGGCAGGGCTCCGATCTGTTGTTCGAAGGCCCAATTCTGCATCATAGCGCCCTTGGCAACTGCGCCGTCGTGGCAAGCTAGACACATCACGATGTCCCGCATATCGCTGTATTGCTGCGAAGTCATGGTTGTGGGGTTGCTGTTCGTCGCGGTTACGAATTCATAACGATTGCTACTTCCCGTGTTGCTGACATCGCTGAAATCAAATGTCTTGCCCCAGAGTGGTCCCATGTCTTGTGCAAACAGGGCATTGACGCCGCTGTAGGGATCGCTGACTGTGCCGCTCTTGGCGTTGCCGCCGGCACCCCAACCGCCGCTGTGGGGTGCATGGCAGCCGGCGCAACCGCGGCCGTAGTTTTGGTGAGCACCCAGGACGTCGATCGTGGGCGCGACGCTGCCCGCAGCTCCGGATGTGGTGGGGTTGGCGCCCTGTGTTTGGGTAAACATCATCGCGGAAGGTATGACCACTAATAGGACTAGAACGAATGACCTCTTCATGACTGTCTATCACCTTTCATAGATAATGGCTCTCTCGCAACCCTTGGTGAGCCGGCCCAATCAGGAGAGCCAGCTAGACACACTTGTTCCTGCATACCGTGAGAACTTGCAAAACCAACGCCATTTGTAAGTCAATGAAAAATTAGAGTTTTACTTTGGGGCACTGTCGTGAATCTGGACGCGCGTCTGGGATTTGGACGGGTGGTTCTGGCCTCATAGGTGGGGCATCAGGTTGGATGGTTTGGTGGACAAGACGAGAGACGGTCCACTTCGTCGGCAGCCTTCTCTGACGGAATAGCAACAGTTCGAATGTATTGACGTCGTTCTATCTGGTGTTGTGTGCCCTTAGCGGTGATGCACTCTAGCGTGACATGCCGTGCACAGCGTGATCAAGTTTTCTTCTGAATCGGTTCCTGAATGGCTGCGAAACTCCCGGTGGTGCACTTCCAGATTCGACATCGAGCCACATGATTGGCACCGCCAGCCGTCGCGACGCAGGATCTGCTGGCGCAGACTCTCGTAGGACGAGGGGTCCAGCCGCGAGGAAGCAGTTTTAGGGCTCATCATTCTCACGACGCTCTCTCCCGCAACTTTTCGAGGAAAAGCCTGTTGCTGTTCTCCGGGCAAGAACTTGTAGTAACGCGAGATCGAGTTGAGAAGGATTTCCGGGTCTCCGCCGTCCAGGTGTGCTCCTGCAAGGAAGTCTGCACAGATCATCTCCAGGCAGTAGCCACGCGATTTGACCATAGCGAGCATCCGTGCTGCCGTCTCGATCGCCTGCTCGATCACCGGAATCTGGCTCTTGTACACCTTGAAGTAGATCAGCTCCGACGGCTCTTCTTCGATTGCGCAACCTGGTTGCACAAGGCCCACGAACTGCCGAAGGAGGACTTCCGGCGAGAGTTGGAGAAGGAACTGATGGGGAAAGAGCTATCCGTCCCGGCGCGCGAGCTTCGCCAGTTCCAACCCCTTCGTCCAGCCCACTTCCTTCGGATCCTTTCGCGCCTGCGGCGGCACGTGCTCGTGAATCGACATCCTTCCGTCTCGACCCCGGAAGCCGCCTCGCCAAGAACTCGTCGAACGAACCCAGGTTCTTCAGCCTCCAGTACTGTCGTGCTCGCACCTCGCACAGGTACCGGCCTCGTTTCGGCGCGAGGAACTCTCAAGAAGGAAGCGGTCCAAGTTCATGTAGCGCTTGGTCGCCAAGCGGAAGAACAGGGCCAAGTGATCCTTACTTTCGGGGACGAGCCCTTGACCAATACAGTGTCAACGCTGTGTCCTCGGTGTTTCGCAACCACTCCGCGACGTCTCTTGCTTGGAAAGGACGGTCATCAACGTCCAGGTCACGATTGAGCAACTNNGAGACGACGACTCGAATTCGGAATGTTCTTCATCCCTGGTTCCAACGTCTCGGAGAAATTACCCTGCTAAGTTCTGCTATCTCTGCCTCGGCTGCAGGGTAACGCGAACCAGTATGTTAGATCATTGCGGGCCCGCAGACAGCACCTTAATACGCACGTTCCGTATTGCCTCAGGCGGGTACTCTCCGGGTTGAAAGCGGGTAAGCGTTGCACCAAGAGATCTCGGGGCAAGAATATTCTTTGTGGAGCCGATTTTACGAGGGTTGTTAGGAGGGGATCGCTGGGAAAAGGTAAAGGCTGTGACATAGGTTATGCTCTAGCCACCAGCTCCTGCGAGGGAGCCAACAGCGTGGAGACATGCACCGTCACAGCCCTTGATGCGATCACCGCTTTCGCGGTCCCAAACCCCAACTACTCCTCGCAGAGCCGTCGGTTTTTTCAGGTCTGGCTGCCCTTCGGGTCACCCCGCTGAGCTGATCACTCAGCTTACTTCGGACTGGCAAAAGTTTAATTAAGCCAACCCTTTCAGCCGTCGACGGAAGCAAACTTAGAGAGTTGCTCGAGCAATGTCAATGCCCTTTTTTGGTGCAATCGCCCGCTCGCCTTGCACCAAAAAACCATAAACGCAACCCATTGAATCGTTATCGCTTAATGAATGGGAGATTAATTTCTTTCCGCTTTTCCACAGGAACATGCACAGGCACTCGAAGGCGTGGGCGAGAACTACGACGAGAGCCCGCAGCACGAAGGAATCAGGTGACATCTTGACGCCGGGAAGATACCTCAGGCATGTTGGTACCAGCTCACCACACAATGTCAGATCTCGTGGCCTACGTCGATGGCGGCTCTTTCGGGAATCCCGGCCCGTCCGGCATTGGAGTGGTCATCGACGGCTCTGCAGACGGCACCATCAGAATCGCAAAATGGATCGGGCGCCAGGACAATAATGTCGCCGAATACGTGGCTCTGCTGGAGGCGCTGCAATGTGCACTGGGGCTTAAGGCCAAGACGTTGCACGTGTTTTCAGATTCCGAAGTAATGGTCAAGCAGATGAGCGGTGAGTACAACTGCCGCAGCCCGCGGCTCTATTCCCTGAATTGGATCTGTCGGAAACTGGCCCGGTCGCTTGATTTCTCGATCTCCCACGTTCGGCGAGAGAACAACACCGAGGCCAACAGTCTTGCAAGTTCGGCTGCCCGCAACGCGGGACGATGATACAACGAGCGGGCTTGCGGCCGAATGAATGACATCCCCGCAATAGTGCTCCGGGCCTTTTGAGCGTCGAGCACATTAGTTGACCTGCGGGCAGACACCGCCGGTTCGGCTATTCTGCTCGTATAGCAAGCCCAAGACGCCATTGAGGATGCGGGAATGAAGGCTCATCAGTTAAGCAGTTACGCGCTACTCAACCTTGCGGCCTTTCGCGCTCATGGCGCACGTTTGCCGACCATCCGGGAGTGATCACATGGCCCCGAATCGAGCGTCAGAACTAGGATCAGCCGGGGCATGTGGGTTAAGATGCTAGGGCCCCGGCTGCGGGGTGCGCCATGGAGATTCCCGCTTCACCGAAAAAACTGGCAGGCCGCTACGAGGTCAGGCAGATCCTCGGCCAGGGCGGGATGGGCCTGGTCTACCGGGCCTACGATACCGTCGTGCGGCGTGAAGTAGCGGTGAAAACCATCCTCGACATTCCCGATCCGGCCTCACTTCAGTTGTTCTATAAAGAGTGCGATGTGCTCGCCTCCATCAGCCATCCCAACATCGTTGAGATCTTCGACATCGGGGAATTCGAAGAAGAGGGCAAGAAGAAGCCCTACTTCGTAATGCCGCTACTCCCCGGCACCACCCTGGAATATTTCATCCGTAAGGCTGGCCATCGTCTGACGGTGGAACGCACGATTGACATCATTTCCCAGACCTGTCGTGGCCTGCAGGCTGCACACGAACGCGGTTTGGTACATCGCGATTTAAAGCCGAGCAACATCTTCGTAATGGAAGACGACTCGGTGAAGATTATCGACTTCGGCGTTGCTCACATGGTCGATGCCCATACCACTCGGGCGCAAAAAGGGACACTGCTCTACATGTCTCCAGAGCAGATCGAATTGAAACCGCTCTCCCCGGCATCCGATATTTTTTCCCTCAGCGTGGTTTGCTATGAAGCTATGACGGGCCGGAACCCGTTCCAGCGCGCCAGAGCCGATGAAGTGGTCGATGCAATTCTCCGTCAGATCCCGCCTCTGGCGGCAGAATTGAATTCTGCTATAAGCCAACCTGTCAGCCGCGTGCTGCACAAAGCAATGGCCAAGCAATCATGGCACCGCTTCGCGAGCGCCCGCGATTTCGGCGACACGCTCAACCGAGCACTGCGGAACGAGCCCATCGAGTTTTTCGATCCAGAGCGCACTAGACCACGGCTGCAGCGCGCCACCAAAGCCCTGGAAGAAGGCGATTTTCAGTTTGCCAAAGAGATCCTGGGCGAACTGGAAGCCGAGGGCCATATGGACAATTCCATTGGCTCTCTGCGCCGACAACTTGACGGGGCCGTCCGGCGAAAAACACTTTCTCAGTTGCTCGAGGCCGCGCGGGCGCGCTTTGAAGAAGAGGAAGATCCGCTGGCTCTCCAGAAGTTACAGGAGGCGCTGCAAATAGAACCAGACAACGCCACCGCGTTGGCTCTGAAGAGCAGGATTGAAAACCGGCGCAGCGAACGCCAGATCGACAACTGGTATCGCCTGGCGCGGCAGCACATCGACAATAACGCGTACCCTCATGCCCGCGAGGCCTTGCAGAATGTTCTCCAACTCCGTCCCAAGGAGGCCCGCGCCCTCCAGTTGCTGACAGAGGTCGACCGCCAGGAACAGGAATATCAGAAACTCCGCCAGGAGAAGGAAAAGCTCCATCGCGCCGCCGTGGACGCCTGGCAAAAGGGCGATGTCAGCAGCGCCCTCACCAAACTCGGAGTGGTGCTGGAACTGGATCGGCGAGCCCCGGATTCTGTCAATCGCGAGAGCGGCGCTACCTACCAGAGTTTTTACAACGAAGTGCGGTCCGAACACGACGCGATGAACACTGCGTACGCTGAGGCGCGGAGAAACCTCACCGAGCACAACTTCGCCAAGGCCATGGTTGCATGTCAGGCATATTTGGCCAAGTATCCGAACAATGCGATCTTCCAGGCTCTCAAATACGATATCGAGGAGCATCAGCGGCAGGAACTCTCGGCTCTCATTGCTTCCGTAGATCGCCAGGTAGAGGCTGAACCGGATCTGGACAAGCGAGTGAACATTTTGCGCGAGGCGCTGGATCTGCATCCCCGAGAATCGCATTTTGAAGGCGCGTTGCGCTTGGCGCAGGACAAACGCGATCTGGTCAACTCGATCATAGCCAGGGCACACCTTCACGAAGAACAGGGGTCGTTCGGCGATGCCCTGAACGATTGGGAGATTCTACGTACCATCTACAGCGAGTATCCAGGGCTGTCGTTCGAAGTTGAGCGCCTGCAGAAGAGACGCGACCAGCAGGCCCGGATCGAATCCAAAACACGTTTGGTCGAACAGATCGACCGGTGTTTACACTCCAGCGACTACGGTCGCGCGCTGCATCTGTTGCAGGAAGCAGCAGCGGAATTTCCTAACGACGCAGAGTTTACGGAGCTCGAGAAGCTTGCCCAGGATGGCGTCAGGCGAAAAAGCGAAGCCCACCGCCTGATGACCGAAGGGCAGGACTTATGCGCGCACCAGATGCCTGCCGACGGAATCAAATTGCTGCGTCAGGCCTACGAGCTCGATGAAAACAATGTTATATCCCGCGCGGTTCTGGCCAATGCCCTGGTCGAACAGGCCCACTCCATGGTGGAAACCGATTGGCGCCAAGCCGAGAAGCTGGAGCGGGACGCACTCGAGTTGAACCCAGCGCACCCCATGGGCAAAACCATTCGGACCCTGATCCTCGACAAAAAGCGGGAAACCTTCATCGAGGAATGCGTTTCGCAGGCGCGCAAGCTGCAGACTGCGGCCGATCTGGCCGGAGCCTTGTCCCGAATCGAAGAGGGGTTGGCCGTTTATCCGCGCGAGCCCCGGTTGATTCAGATTCAGGAGAGCGTCAAGCAGGACCTGCAGATCCAGCTCCGCCAGACGCGCCGCCGCGACCTGGAACAGCTGCGAAGTATGGAGGGTGAAATCGATGCCGCCGCGGACGCCGCGTCGAAGCAAGCCTTAGGGGAACGCGTGCGAGCAGTGGCGGACAAGTATCCGAAAGATGGTGAAGTCCTGTCCGTTGCGAATGGCCTTCTGCTCCGCCTGGGTTTGCTCGAAAAGAGCCAAAAAGTTTCGATTGAGTCGCCCGAGAGCCAGAGCCCAACCGTGACACTCCACACTCCGCCAGAGGGCTTGGCCAAGTCTTCGCCGACGGTGACGAGCAATGCTCCCGTCCCTCCGCCACTGGTTTCGCCAGCACCGCCGCTTCCTCCGCCGGCAAAAATCGTCACTTCCCCGGGCAAGCCTCCTGCAGGCTCGCCCAAAGCCGCGTCTTCCAATCTCAAGCAGCCCCCGAGACCACGCCAGCGTTACACAACGGCGATCCTCGCCTCAGCTGCCGCAATGGTCCTCCTGGCCGTGATTTTTCTGTTCGAGCGAAAACATCACGCGCCGACGATCACCCAGCCCGCCGAAGTGGCGCCGAGCGTCGCAATCCCGGCGGCGCTGCTTCCCGAGCCGGCGCTACCGGTGCTGAAGTTGTTTTCCGACAGCGGCACGGGAAAAGTGACATTGGATGATCAGCCGCCCGCAGAATTTCAGGATGGGCAGTGGACTCTCGACAAGATACCTGCCGGACAACACAAACTTAAAGTTGATGGCCCGCAAGGTGGAGCATCCTTCAGCTTCTCATCCGATGCGGGGGTGGTTCCGGTCGTCAAAGGATCCGTTCTTTCCCATGGTGTACTTGCTGTGGTTGTCAGCAGCATGACCGACAGGCTGCACGTATATTCCAGTAATTCTTCCACCAAGGTCAGCCTCGATGGCCAGGCCCCGGTCGAAGTGTTTCAGGACGGTCTGGATTTTTCATCCATCTCTGTAGGCACTCACGAATTAACCGTGACCCACGACAGCGATCAATACAAACTTGATATTGACGCGGGAACGGCACCCACACTGAGCGCCTTCCTGGAGTCCGGACAAAATCTGGGCACACTCCTCGTGGTTACCGGTCAGGAGAAAGCAAGAGTTTTCCTCAACGGAAAACTTCAGCAGCGACTGACGCAGGGCGGCCAATTGCTCATCCCGAATCTCGAAACCAAAGACTACGTTGTACGAGTGTCCAAGATTGGATTCCAGGAAGTTCCAGAACAAAAGATCCGGATTCGCAAAGGCGAGCAAAGCAGGCTGGCTTTCAATCTGCAGCCCATTCCCCATTTCGCTTCGTTGACGGTCCAGGGGGGAATTCCTGGAGCCACAGTTCTGATCGACCAAACTCCGGTTGGAACGGTTCAGCCCGATGGAACGCTCACGATAGCAACCGTCAATCCCGGAGACCACATCGTCGAACTGCGCAAAGACCGGTTCAAACCCAAGCAACTCAGGAGATCCTTCGTTGCTGGAGCGGCAGTCTCCCTTGCGGCTGCAGATGCGGCACTAGACGCCGCACCGGCCGAGCTAAGAATTACGTTCACCCCGGCCGATGCACAGGTGACCCTCGCCAAAGCTGGCGAGATCCCGACGAAGGTGAGCAATGGGAGCACGCTGAGTTTGCCAGCCGGTTCCTACACTCTCACAGCGAAAATTGCCGACTTCACTCGCTCGTCGACGGTGGAAGTTACCGCCGGTCAACTCAGAACCTTGGATCTGTCTCTCGGGCCCAGTGGCATGTCCAAGTGGGACGACCCTGCAGGTTGGAAGCAGGAGAACGGATCGTTCGTTCATAAGGGCGGCGATTTCGTGATGTACGCCCTGTCTCCCACGTCGGGTACATTTGTTTTTTCCGCCATGCTCACGAAGGGGCACCGCCTGCAGTGGGTGCTCAACTGCATCGACGTCAATAACTATGTTCTCTTCCAAATGGACGAAAACAACTTCTACCGCACCGTAGTCCGAAATGGCCAGAAGGGAGACGAGACCAAAGTGCCACGCAAGGGTGACAAGAGAAGCTTCCGAACTCTCCAGATCCGTGTGGGGACGAATGAAATCACCCACCAGATCAGGCAAGGAGACAATTGGGTGCTTCTGGATCGCTGGACTCAGTCCGGGAGCAATCTAAGCTTGGGCAGGTTCGGCTTTTACATTCCCGGCAATGACCAGGTCGCGCTCTCCAGCTTCGGCCACTATGTTGACTTGAGCACGCGGTAGCCTCAATCGTCCAATGTATTCCGGTGCGCTCGCAGGAGAGTTACAGACGAGCATAAGCGAAGTCGCCTCACAGATACGCGTTCGTGCCCTTAGCGGCTATGCACTCTAGCGTGACATGCGGTGCACAGCGTGATCAAGTTTTCTTCTGAGTCGGCTCCCGAATGGCTGCGGAACTCCCGGTGGTGCACCTCGAGATTCGTCATCGAGCCACACAATTGACACCGCCAGGCGTCGCGACGCAGGATCTGTTGGCGCAGACTTTCGTACGACAAGAGATCCAGCCGTGAGGGAGCAGTTTTGGGGCTCATCATTCTCAGGACACCTTCTACCGTAGGTTTTCGAGGAAAGCCCGCTGCTGTTCGCTGGGCAAGAACTTGTAGTAGCGCGAGATCGAGTTGAGAAGGATCTCCGGGTCGCCATTGTCCAGGTGCACGCCAGCCAGGAAGTCCGCGCAGATCATCTCCAGACAGTAACCCCGCGATTTGTCCGTGCCCAGCATCAGGCTGCCGTTTCGATCGCCTGCTCGATCACCGGAATCTGGCTCTTGTAAAGCTTGAAGTAGATCAGCTCGGACGGCTCGTCCTCTTTGCCCGTTAGTTCCTTCTCCACCTCCCGCCGCAAGTCCCCCAGTCCTCCCCGGTCATGGGGCATGGGGCGGCTTTGTGCACCGTGCACCCAACGTGCACAATCGAACTGCTGACCCTCCGCCCGCGCCAGCTTCACGAACAAGGCACTTCAGGAATCACATCGGTTCCGCATCGAAGCCGCTGAGTAATGCTGCTTCCCTCAGCTTTTGATCGGCGGTCAGAAAAATGCGCCCCTGAACAGCTCCTTCGCACCACGCCAAGGCCGCCGCCAACTGAAACGAATCAGGGCTACGCAAGTCGAAGCGCTCCACAAGGTCGATCGATTTCGCTCGCAATGTATCCGAGGGCTGAATTACGGACCACGAATCGGCAAGCCTTTTCGCAAGTTTACGGGCCTTGGTCCAGTCGCTGGAGTCGAGTTGCTTCATCCGCACAAGTCGGGCAAGGGCGCTCGCAATCTCGACTGGCGTAGCCCACCAGACCACAGCGTCATGGATCTTATATAGAGCAATGGCCCGAGGCGTAATGCCCTGCCGTACGCAGAGAGGTACCAGAGCACTGGTATCCCAGAAGGCTGGAATCCGCCCTACCGGTTTTCCCGTTCTTTCCGCCATACCTGTTCCATCACCTCATCGGATATGTCCCCTGGCGGTTCAGGCCACGAGACAGGCACAGGCCGTTTCTTCAAAGGGAGCGAGATAATACCGCGAGCAACCAGTCGTTGCTCTTGCCCTAAGCAACCCTCCAGACCGCAGGGCACAATCCGGGCGACAGGTTTGTCACGGTCGCAGACAAGCACCTCTTCGCCGTCCTTTACGAACTGGATATGAGCGCTGAGCTGCGCCTTTAGATCGCTGATATTCACGGTTTTCATACTGCGATTATAGCTAATATGACCATGTTGGTCATCTTCTATTGTCTGGGGACAAGCCAATTTGTTAATTACAAGTCACGCGTCAACAATCCTAGAATGACCCGCCAGACTACGACCATCTGTTTAGAGTGTTCTTGTGTTGCCGTTGCCTAAAGTCGTTCTCTTTCCATTACTGCTAGCGGCCTTCGCAGCCATGGATTCTGGCGTGGCAAGCCGTGCACAGCGTGATCAAGTTTTCTTCTGAGTCGGTCCCTGAATGGCTGCGAAACTCCCGGTGGTGCACTTCCAGATTCGACATCGAGCCACAGGATTGGCACCGCCAGCCGTCCCGACGCAGGATCTGCTGGCGCAGACTTTCGAATGACAGGGGATCCTGCCGCACGAGAGCGACTTTCGGACGAATCATTCTCACGACGCCTTCTCACGCAGATTGTCGAGGAAGATCTGCTGCTGTTCGCCGGGCAAAAACCTGTAGTAGCGCGAAATCGAGTTGAGCAGGATCTCGGGGTCGCCATTGTCCAGGTGTGCGCCCGCCACGAAGTCCGCACAGATCATTTCCAGACAGTAGCCGCGCGATTTGTCCGTACCCAGCATCAGAACTGCCGTCTCGATCGCCTGCTCAATCACCGGGATCTGGCTCT
>PLHN01000194.1:3078-5485 GCA_003139975.1 Acidobacteriaceae bacterium | reverse complement strand
TCGATGCGGTCGATGCCGATGTCGTTGGCCAACTGGATCGACGCGCGCAGGCCCCACAGCGCGGGGACGTTCGAGCTGCCGATGCGCTGAAATCTTTCGGCGCGGAGTTTGACGTCGTCCCAACCTTCGGTGGCGATCGTACTCCACACGCGGTCGATGACTTCGTCGCGCACGTAGAGGAAGCCAGAGCCCTTGGGCGCCTGCAACCATTTGTGCGGGCTGGAGGAATACATGTCGCAGCCGAGTTCGCGCAGGTTGAGGCGCATCATGCCGGGGACGTGCGCGCCATCGACGGCGGAGAGAATGCCCTTGCTGCGGGCGAGCGCGCAGAGTTCCCTGGCGGGCAGAACGACTCCGGTGTTGGTGGTGATGTGGCTGAAGAAGAAGACGCGGGTGCGCGGGGAGATGGCGGCGTTGAACAGGTCGAGGACTTGCGCGGGATTTGCGACCGGCTTCGGCAGGATAACTTTCTTGATTACGATTCCGTACCGTTTGGCGCGCAGGTCCCACGGGTGCTCGCCGCCGGGATGCTCCTGGTCGGTGAGGACGACTTCGTCGCCCGCTTTCAGATCGATTCCGTTGGCGATGTAGCTGTTGGCTTCGGTGGCGTTGCGCAGGATGGCGATTTCGTCGCGGTGGCAGCCGACAAAGGCGGCCAGCGGATCGCGAAACTCGTTCCACGCGGCATAGCCCCAGATGGGGTAATCCTCGGGATCGGCCTGGTTCATCTTTTCGGAAGTTTCATAGCCCTCGAAGATGGCGCGCAGCACGGGCGCCGGACTGGAGCCTACGGTGCCATTGTTGAGGTAGACCTCGTCGGCGGGAATCAGATACTGCTTGCGGAGTTCGCCCCAGTAGGCGTCCTCGTTGGAATCGTATAAAGAGCGGTCGGGCAGGCGCGAGGGGAGGGATTCGAGCTGCGCCCAGAGTTTTCCTCGCCAGGCGAGAGTGGTAGACAGGGCAATGGAGGAGGCAACGGAGGACGTAAGAAAACTGCGACGGTTCAACATGTTGGCTGCCTTTCTAGGGCGTCATGGTACCACTGTCGGTCGGGGAAAGGCGGTGAGAACCTTGTCCGACACTTGTCCGACAACGGGCAGGGAACTCCACGGGGAAATCTGATCAAGTGTCGGCAAAAGGCACAACCGGGGAGTACACAGAGGTGCACAGAGGCCCCCACTGGCTTGAGCGGAATTCCCTATTGCACCGCTTGGGAAAATAATGGGTAACCTGGGGCGGAAGATAGGCGTCCAACTAGAAGCGGGATTGTGTTCATGGCGGTTTGCCATCGGGCGTATAATCGGTGGTAGAAGGCCAGGTTTCCTGCGGGGTGTACCATGTCGTTTCGTAAAATACTCATTGCTCTAAGCTTAGTGGCAGCGCTGGCGATAGCGGCAGCGGCGCAGGATCAGAGTTCGCAAAGTTCGAAGGCGCCGGCGCAAACGTCGCCGACGGCGGCTTCGACGAATGCGAACGGCCAGGCGAGCCAAACGCCGAGTGCGCCAAATCAGACGGCACCGGCTCCGAGCACACCTGCGCAGACGGAAGGAGCGCAGGCTCCGCCCGCGCAGCCTACGACGACCCCATCGCAGCCAACGACTGCTCCAGATCCGCCTCCCGACAATTCAGGTGCAGCTTCCTCGCAGGATTCCGCGAACGCCGCAAGCGACTCCGGCAATACACCTCCTCCTCAAGCAGTACAGGAGCCGGACCCCAGCAAGGTGAAGCATACCGGCGGCGAAGACGATGTGGATGCGATTGGCAACCGCAAAATCGGCGGGCGCGGCATCGGCGACTGGTACTCGCTTGAGACCGAGATCAAGATTGGCAAGCAGTACTCGATGGAAGTCGAGCGCAGCGTGAAGCTGGTTCAGGATCCGCTCGTGAATGAGTACGTCAACCGGATCGGGCAGAACCTGGTGCGGAATTCGGACGCGCAGGTGCCGTTCACGATCAAGGTGATCGATTCCGACGAGATCAATGCGTTCGCGCTGCCGGGCGGCTTTTTTTATGTGAATTCCGGCTTGATCCTGGCGGCCGATGAAGAGGCGGAACTGGCCGGCGTGATGGCGCATGAAATTTCGCAC
Organism: Acidobacteriaceae bacterium; assembly: GCA_003139975.1. Lineage (GTDB taxonomy): Bacteria > Acidobacteriota > Terriglobia > Terriglobales > Acidobacteriaceae > Acidiflorens. The sequence goes on along the minus strand of PLHN01000194.1, from coordinate 3,398 downwards.
GTTTGCGCGCGGCACCAGATGCGTCAACTGACACGCGCAAATATGGCACAACTCGGGACCCTCCCCTTGATTTTCATGGGCGGAGGGATTGGCTATGGGATCTATCAGGCGGCGGGTCTGGGATTGCCGCTGACCTTCATGAAGTTCCAGCGCAACTTTGAAGCGGAAGCCGACTACCTGGGCGTGCAGTATATGTACAAGACCGGGTACGATCCGCAGGCGTTCATCAGCTTCTTCGAGAAGATTCAGGCGAAGGAAAAGAAGAAGCCAGGCTCGGTGGCCAAGGCGTTCGCTTCGCATCCGCAGACTCCCGACCGCAT
>PLHN01000194.1:0-2971 GCA_003139975.1 Acidobacteriaceae bacterium | reverse complement strand
ATTGAAGCGCCGGCCCGACAGCGATTCGGGGCAGCAGAACTGACGGAACCGACGTCTGGAAACAAGAACCGGCAGGCGCTGAGGGCGCTGCCGGTTTCTTGTTGCCCTATGGTGATCTTCAATCTCGCGAGCCGGTAGTCCCTCGAATCAACGCCGTGTGAACATCGTACGAAACCATCCTACGATCCGGCTTTGACCGACTTCACGGTGATCGTCGTGCCGTCGACGTCGCCCGTTACCTTGGCCTTGGCGCCCGCCAGCTTATCGAGGGAATCGAGCGCGGCCTGGTCGGAGGTTTGGAGAGTATAGACCTTGTCGCCGACGACGAGCGAATAGTTCGCGCCGTGCTTAACGCAAGCGCGGGTGCAATCGGCTGCCTTGCCCGGCATTTCGTGCTTGGCGCCGCACATGGAGTCGCTGACTTCGCCGGTTAATGTCTGGCTCTTGCCTGCGGCGAGCGCGGGAACGGCCGCAAGGGCCAGCAACATCTGTATTCCGAGAACGGCGACTGCAATTCGATTTGGATTCATGCGTCGATTAGTCTCCTTAAGGACAATGGAACTGGCTTCCCTTATACGATGCTCGAGCATCCCCTGCGGTTACAAGAACACGGGCCCTTTGTGCATAAGGCTTTTACTGCCCCTTGAACTGGATGGTGACATCGACCGTCTTGTCCTTCGCGTCGAGCTCCACGTCTAGCTTCACAGAATACTGCAGCCCCTTGGGAAGAAGGCGAGGAGCGTCGTCGAGAAATTTCTTAGTGTAGTNNAGTCGGCGTTGTAGGGCTGGCCTTCGCGCAAAGTCCAGGCGGCGCGCAAACGATCTTTCGAGGCGGAATCGACTCCGAGAAATTCGAGCTCGCCCATCTTGTAGAGATCGCCTTCCGCAAAATTGATGACGTAGCGGACGCTGCTTTCCTCGTCATCCATTTGGGCATCAGGCTTGATCTGAACCGCCATATAGCCGCGGCTCCGATAGAGCCGGGTCAGGGCCTCGACATCGTGCAGCAGGCGCACGGCATCGGCAGGNNTGACCCCCGAAACTGAGTACTGCCTGCCGGGCGTGACCGGCACGATTGCGTCCACTTCAATTTCGTCTTTTGGCTTGTCTTCGTCCGGCCCGCTGGATGCGGCAACCACATGGGCCTCGGCGGGGCCAAACTCGGCTTTCAGATATCCGTTCTGCAGGAAAAGCGGGAGCAGATCGTAATGTGCGGCAGTCGCCAGAATGGAGCGGGAGTAGCCGCCGCCAGCGAGTTTGCGCGCGCCGATGGCCAGGAAGGCAGATTGTTCGGCCGAAGCGCCAGGGAACTCCACGTTGCGGATGCGAATGGAAAGATCCAGGACGCGAAAGACGATGCCGGGCGTGTTTCCTTCGTGCAGGTAGTCGACTCGGCCGGGCAGGTGCCGTTCGTCGAGAAGAGCCTGGAGCGCCCTGGTAACCCGGCTCGTTAACTGGTCGCCGACGGGGAGGGCGTCTTTGAAAAGAGGGACGCGCTGAGCGAGCACAGTGCGCAGCTCCGGCTCCGTGAACCAGACGAAGTTGTCGAAGTGGGCGGGAACAAGCTTGCTCGGGTCGATATCGATGAGCTGAAATTCCACTTTCATTCCGGCATCGGAGTAGGAGAAGGAGTACCGGACTTCCTTGAAGAGGCCGGAATTCCCCAGGCGCTGCGCAGCTTCCTGGAAGTCGCCTTCGGCGGCATTTTGTCCCAGTTCGAGGCCGCTTGCCGCCAGAATCTCCTTGTCCGTATAGCGCGTGGTTCCGCTTGCTTTTACAGAGATGAGTTTGTGGCCGGCAGCACTGCTGGTTTTGGCGGCAGGCGCGGGTCGCGATTGAGCCGCGCTAAACGGCGGCAGAGCAAGGCACAGGATGGCGGTTGCCAATGCAAAGCCGCGCGCGGAGAAGGCGTAACGCTTCATTTGGATCGCTTGGGTGCGGCTGCTGGTGAGATGTTATTCAGTTTGAGCGCGATGTCCATGAAGGCGCGGGCTGCGCGGCTCAGCGATTTATCCTTGCGAAAGACCAGGGCCAGGTCGCGGCGGATTTGCGCGTCGGCCAACGTAATGGCGACGAGCGCTTTGGCGCGGATATCTTCCTCGATGTTCGACCGCGCGATGAATCCCACGCCAACGCCGGCGGCCACGAAGCGCTTGAGGAGTTCGCTGGAATCGAGTTCCATGGCCAGATTCGGCTTCACATGGTGATCGTAGAAAAGCTCATCAAGCGCATCGCGCGTATGGCCGCGCTTGGGCAGAACCAGCGGGTAAGTGGCGACTTCGGCCACGCTGACCGTTTTCTTGTGCGCAAGCGGATGGCCAGGCGCGGTGATCGCGACCAGATGATCGCGGTGAATCATTTGCGCTTCGAGCCGATTGTCGTTTACGGGCAGCGAGACCACGCCGAAGTCCACAGCATTTTCGAGGATGGACTCGAGGATCTTTGCGTAATCAGAGCGCTTGATGCTCACCGAGACGTTGGGATAATCGCGTTTGAATTGCGCGAAGACCTCGGGCAGGATGTGCAGGCAGGTGCCTTCGTTGGCGCCGACGACGATTTCCCCGCGTGGAACCCGCTCCGTCTCGGCAATGTCGGTGAGGATGGTTTTGCGCCGTTCGATGGTTTCTTCGGCGTACTTGAAAAACAGTTTGCCGGCGGCGGTGAGAGAGACGCGGCCTCCGGAGCGATCCAGCAGGCGCGCACCAACTTCCTCTTCGAGCGCGCGAATCTGCGATGAGATCGCCGGCTGTGTGCGAAAGCGCTTTTCCGCGGCGCGCGAAAAACTGGAGAGGCGCGCTACTTCGAGGAAGATTTCGAGCTGATCGAAGTCCATGGCGGTGCAGGTTCGATCACACTATATAGCGGGCCTGACGGGATCGCCAAATCCGGGAGGGAGGTTTAAGTAAAATGAACGGAGAGAACGTGTCCAGTCCGGTTGGATTTAAAAATTACCCGCGATGGGAGTTCATAT
>PLHN01000310.1 GCA_003139975.1 Acidobacteriaceae bacterium | reverse complement strand
ATATTGTCGCGCGTCGTGTTCTTAACCACGTACATCATCTCGTCGGCCTGGCGAATGATGTCGTGCGGCGTCTGCGCATCGTGCGGAAAGGTCGCCAGCCCCATGCTGCAGCGCACGTTCAAATTCAGTCCCTGCTCGCTGCAGAAGGTCCCCGCGCGCATCGAATCCTGCAGGCGTCGCGCCACCACTACTGCCTGGTCTTTGGTGGTCTGCGGCAGCAGCACTACAAATTCGTCGCCTCCGTAACGAAAGGCAAAATCTATCAACCGCAGTTGCGCCTTGATCAGGTATCCGATCTCCGCCAGCAACCGGCTTCCCACCAGGTGCCCGTGCGTGTCGTTCACCTGTTTAAAGTGATCGAGGTCAAGGAAGATCACGCTGAACTGGTATCCGAAGCGCCCCGAGCGGTAGACCTCGGTCTCGAGTGTTTTATAAAGATGCCGCGCGTTGAACAATCCCGTGCAGTCGTCGGTGATCGTCAGTTCCTGAATCTTCTCCACTGAGCGCGCATTCTCGATCGCGATCGCCGCATAGTCGCACAGGGCGTGCAGGAAAAACAATTCCTGCTCGCTCAGCCCCACGTTCGCATTCACTAACTGGATCACGCCCAGCACGCGATGTTTCGAGCGCAGTGGCACGCAGATCACCGAGTGCGTCTGCAGTTGCGTTAGTTCGTCCAAGCGCGACGAAAACCGCGGGTCCGCCTGCACGTCTGGCACAATCAAAGGCTGCCCATGTTTCGCCACCCAGCCCGCAATTCCCTCCCCTACTTTCAGCCGCTCCTTCGACAACATCGCCGATGCGGCGCCCACCGCGATGGCGAAATAAAGTTCGTTCTTTTCTTCATCCACCATCAGCAGCGACCAGGTGTCCGGGCGGAAATATTCCGCCATTTTCTCCATGATGGTCTGCAGGATTGAATCGAGGTTGAGCGAGGAAGTCAGAGCCTTCGCGACGTCATGAAAGATCGTCAACTCTTGGGACAATCGAATTGGGGATGTCCCGGCTGCCTCGGGCATGCACTCCTCGTCCTGGTGGGAGATACAAAATTATAGATTTCCCGCCACCAGCCGGGCAACGAACCATAGTAACTAGCTGGTCACGCGGTAGTGCTTGCGCTGCCCCCTGACTAGCCATGATCATCCGGGACCGCTCCCTCTCTGCCCTCATTGTATTGCCTCTTCCCCGCACGTAAGATCCGCTCTCTATGATCGGCCAGACCATCTCGCACTACCGCATTCTCGAGAAGCTCGGCGGGGGTGGGATGGGCGTCGTCTACAAGGCCGAGGACATAACCCTCCACCGCTTTGTGGCCCTCAAATTTCTGCCCGATGACGTCGTCAGAGACCCCCAAACCCTGGCCCGGTTCCAGCGTGAGGCGCAGGCCGCTTCGGCGCTTAGTCATCCCAATATCTGCACGATTCATGAGATCGGGCAGGAGAATGGCCATCCCTTCATCGTCATGGAATTTCTCGACGGCATGACGCTGAAGCACCGCATTGCCGGCAGGCCCATCGAGACCGATGTTCTGCTTGGCTGGGGATCGAGATTGCCGACGCGCTCGATGCCGCGCATGCCGAAGGCATCATCCACCGGGACATCAAGCCCGCGAACATCTTCATCACCAAGCGAGGCCATGCCAAGATTCTCGACTTCGGTTTGGCGAAAGTGACATCAACGGGCAGAGGCTCAGACGCTGCCGGAGCAACCGCCCAGGAGACGTTAGAGCAGGACCACTTGACCAGTCCCGGCTCCACGCTTGGCACGGTCGCTTACATGTCTCCCGAGCAGGTGCGCGCCAAGGAACTCGATGCGCGCAGCGATCTGTTTTCCTTCGGCGCTGTGCTCTATGAAATGGCCACCGGCGCCCTGCCCTTCCGCGGAGAAAGCTCGGGCGCGATCTCGCACGAAATTCTGGATAGCGATCCGGCTCCAGCCATGCGGCTGAATCCCGATCTTCCGCCCAAGCTCGACGACATCATCAGCAAGGCGCTGGAGAAGGATCGCGAACTGCGCTATCAGGGCGCCTCGGAGATGCGCGCCGACCTGAAGCGGCTGAAACGGGAAACAGAGTCGCGGCGCGGCGCCAGTTCGGGGTCGGTGGCGGCTGCACACGACAGTGGCGTTCAGACGCCGCGTCCACCGTCATCATCCGGTGTATCGACATCCGTGCCCGTGTCCGGCTCCTCCCCGGCGCTAGCCTCATCTTCGTCGCCGAGCGCAGTAAGCGCCCAGGAACCTGCTGCGGCTGGACGGGGCAAGCTCTGGAGCTATTTGGTTCCGATCGTGGTCGTTTTGCTAATCTCTGCGGGGGCAGGGATATGGCATTGGCGCGGCGGGTCGAGTACACCGCAGATCGAATCCATCGCCGTGATCCCATTCACCAACGTGGGCGGCAACGCCGACACCGACCTGCTTAGCGACGGCCTCACCGAGTCGCTCATCTCCAGCCTCGCCCACGTCCCGCAGTTGAAGGTGAAGTCGCGCAACTCCGTCTTCCGCTACAAGGGCAAAGAAATTGACATTCAGAAAATCGGCAAGGAACTGACCGTCGACGCCCTGCTCACCGGCCGCGTGGTGCAGCACGGAGACACGATCCAGGTCAGCGCCGATCTCACAAACGTTCAGGACAACACCGAAATCTGGGGCGAGCAATACCAGCGCAAAGCCAGCGACATCATCGCTCTCCAGCAGCAAATCGCGGGTGACATCGCCGGCAAGCTTCGTTCGACTATGACCGGCTCGGAGAAACAGCAGGTCACCAAGCAAGGCACGCAAAACCCGGAGGCCTACCAGCTCTACGTGAAGGGCCGCTACTACTGGACCAAGCGCACTGCCGCCGACATCAACACGGCAATTTCCTATTTCAATCAGGCCATCGACAAGGATCCCAGCTACGCGTTGGCCTATTCAGGGCTGGCGGATGCTTATAACACGCTGGGCAGTTATGGCGCGATCCCACTGAAACCGGACTTAAGGCAATTGCCGCAGCCGAAAAGGCGCTGCAACTTGATCCCACTCTTGCCCACCCCCCATTGCTGTCCTGGGCGGGCAAAAGATGGAATACAGTTGGGACTTTGCCGACGGCGAGGCGGAGTTCAGAAAAGCCCTGGGACTCGATCCCAGCGACGCCACCGCCCGTCAATGGCTTTCCGAGGGGCTTGGCATGATCGGTGGTCGGGCACAGGATGCGATTGATGAAGGCAATCGGGCCCATCAGCTTGACCCGCTTTCACCAATCATAGCCGCGCAGCAGGCACAGGCCTACACCTATGACCGTCAATATGACAAGGCAATTGAGCTCTTCAAGAGAGTGATTGCGGACAATCCGAATTTTGGCAGAGCGCACAGCGAGCTCGCCTATGCCTATTGGGGCGCCCATAAGTATCCAGAGGCCATTCAGGAATGGAAGACCGGGTCTCAGTTGGAGGGCGACAAGAACTACATGGACTGGACCGCCGCCTTGGATGCGGGCTTTCGCTCCGGCGGATGGCCGGACGCTTTGCGCAAAGCCCTTGCGGTTTCACTCGCACAGCGCAACTCCAAGGCTGAATACATTTCTCCCTACGGAATCGCGGCGCTCTATGCCGCGTTGGGCGACAAGGAGCACGCCTTCGAGTGGCTCAATACCGCGTACCAGGAGCACGATATCAGCACCATTCAACTTAGGACCGACTTCGCGATGGATTCGCTTCGTTCCGATCCGCGCTACACGGAACTCGTGCGCAAAATCGGCCTGCCGCAATAGCTCAACTCTGCATTCCTGACAATTGCCAATCACCCAGAGTAGAATTCCCATCGCGAGGCCACTTGTCTTCCTTCGGCGAAAAACTCAAGCTCGAACGCGAAAAGCGCAAAATCACGCTCGAGCAGATTTCCTCCACCACCAAGATCGGCACCCGCATGCT
>PLHN01000266.1 GCA_003139975.1 Acidobacteriaceae bacterium | reverse complement strand
TACACCGCCTGCCGCGACAAGCTGCTGGACGTTTCCCGCGGCCAGGAGCCGGTGCGCAAGGCCATCGTGCTGATCTCCGACGGCGACGACAACCAGAGCCGCGTCTACCAGGAGGAGGCCATCAAGGAATGCCAGCGGGCCGAGACCATTATCTATTCCATCAGCACCAACTGGACGCCCAGCCGCGGCAAAGGCGACGATGTGCTGGCCAAGATGTCGGAGGAAACCGGCGGACAGGTCTTCTTTCCGCCTTCGATCGAGGAGATGACGAACAGCTTTCAATCCATCGAAGAAGAGCTGCGCAGCCAATACGCGCTGACCTATACGCCCGCCGATTTCAAGTACGACGGCGCGTTTCGTCCCATCTATCTTTACTGCAACGACCGGCGCTACCAGGCGCGAGCCAAGAAGGGATACTTTGCGCCCCGGCAGTGAGGCCACTAGCGACAGCGGACTGCTTCAACGCGGCGGTTGAAGGTTGATTTTGATGTGGCGCGGAATGCCTTGGCCTGCCGTCCGTTCGAGCATCCTGTCAAGCCCCCCATCCTTCTCCGCCAGGATTCAGACGCGCTCGCTCTGAATTTTCATCGCCGTGCTTGCCACCCAGCCCCGGCTTCAGGCGATACTAATTGCATGGCAGCCGATATGCATCAGAACCTTGAGATTCTTTATACACGCCAGCAGATTGCCGAGCGCGTCGCCGAGATGGGCGCGCAGATTACCCGTGACCTGAACGGCGAAAAGCTGGTAATGGTGGGCGTGCTGAAGGGCGCGGCGCCGTTTCTGGCCGACCTGGCGCGGGCCGTCAATGTGGACGCGACCTTCGACTTTGTGGCCACCTCCAGCTACGGCTGCGGGCAGCGATCCTCGGGCGCGGTCAAGCTGATCAAGGACCTGGATGAGCCGGTGGAGGGCAAGAATGTGCTGGTGGTCGAAGACATTCTCGACACCGGCCTGACCCTGAACTACATTTCCAAGCTGGTGATGGCCCACCAGCCGCGCTCCCTGAGCATTGCCGCGCTGCTCGACAAACCGTCCCGGCGCAAGATGCCCATCCAGGCGCGCTACATCGGCTTCACTATTCCCGATGCTTACGTAGTCGGCTACGGCCTCGACTACGCCGAGCGCTACCGCAATCTGCCGGATGTGTGCGTCATAGAAAATCCTGAGACGAATTAGACTCACCTATTGCCGCGGTCCTGTGGAAGTCGCCGCGGGAACGAAGGCGCCCGGCTGTTATCATGAAACCCGTGAAAGCCTCCCCCGCACCAAGCGCCCGGCCCTTTGAGGTGGAACCTCTTCTGCTCGAGGTGGCCGACGTGGTCAACACCACGCTCGATCTGGAAACGACCCTTCGCCGCGTTGCCGAACTGGTTCGCAAAGTCATCGACTACGAAATCTTCGCCATCCTCCTTCTCAATGAACAACGCCAGGAACTTTACGTCCGATTCCAAGTCGGCTATCCGCCCGAAGTTGCCGAACGCCTGCGCGTGAAAGTCGGCCAGGGCGTCACGGGCCGCGCCGCCGAGACGCGCCAGCCCGTTCTCGTCGCCGATACAACCCTCCCGGCCTTCTACATCGAGGCTCTGCCCAATGTGCAATCCGAGTTGGCCATCCCGCTCATCGTCAAGAATCGGCTGATCGGCGTGATTGACCTGGAGGCTCGCGAAAAGGGCTACTTCACCGAAGAACACAAGCGGGTGCTTACGCTGATCGCCTCGCGCATGGGAGTGGGCATCGAAAACGCGCGCCTTCATACGCGCGTCATCAGGCAGGCGCGCACCCTGGCTCTACTCAATGAAATCGCGCGCGAACTCACTTCCATTCTCAACCTCGACGAATTGCTCAAGCGCATTGCCGAGATGTTGCAGCGGCTTATCGATTACCAGATGTTCAGCATCCTGTTGCTTGATGCAACGGGAGAAAAACTTCAGCACCGCTTTTCGCAGCGTTTCGAGCAAAGAATGCACCTCAAACACGACATCGCGCTTGGCCTGGGTGTAGTCGGATATGCGGCGCAGGCTAAAGAGGCAGTCCTGGTGCCGGATGTCACAAAAAGTTCGCGCTATATTGCTGTCAACCCCGAAACCCGCTCCGAGCTGGCCGTTCCACTCATCTACCAGGAGCAGGTGATTGGCGTGCTCGATCTTGAGCACACGCGCCGCAACTACTTTACCGAAGATCACAAGCGCACTCTCACGACTCTGGCCGCCCAGCTCGCCATTGCCATCGAAAACGCCCGCCTCTATGAGGAAATCGCCCGCCAGGAGAAGCGCCTGGAGCGGGACCTCGCTCTCGCCCGGGAGCTGCAATTTCGCCTCCTGCCCCATTCCCTTCCCAAGATGCCCCATCTCGAAGTTCAAGCGAAATTTGTTCCCGCCCGCGCCATCGGCGGCGATCTCTATGACTTCCTTCCCTACTCGCTTTCGCGCCTCGGCATTGCCATCGGCGACGTTAGCGGCAAAGGCGCTCCTGCCGCCATCTACGCGGCCCTCGTCAGCGGCATCCTTCGTTCCCACGCGCCCATCGAGCCCGGCCCTGCCGAAATGCTCTCTGCCGTGAACCTGTCTCTGGCTGAGCGCCGCATCGCCGCGCAGTTCGTCTCCATCATCTACGCCGTCTGGGATGACGAGCGCCGCACGCTTCTCGTGGCTAATTCTGGCTTGCCGCTCCCGCTCTATTGCCACGACGGCAAGATTGAAACGATCGAAGCCGCCGGACTTCCACTCGGCCTATTCGACGAAGCCGAGTACGACGAGTTCACGTTCAAAGCCAAGCCGGGGGACATGTTCGTGTTCTTCAGCGACGGCATTCTCGACGCCCGCAACCGTCACGGCCAGTCCTTCGGCCCCGAGCGCGTCCAGGAGATTGTGGCCGGATGTGCCGACCAAACCCCCGATTGCGTCGTCTCGAACATCTTCCGCGCCGTCACCGAGCACGCCGCCGGCGTAGAAGCCTTCGACGACCAAACGGTGGTAGCCATCAAAGTCAAAGGCAGCCCAGGCAAACGCAGGTGAGCATCGCGTGCGAATCTAGAGCATGTTTCGTAAACGGGGCTTCCCATAGAGCAGTAAGGGCATCCGACAAGACAACGGTCATTTGTGCAAAGCTGTGGGTTCTCACGATCGACACGGGCACTACGTGACGAGCGTCACAGTTTGCATCGGTCACCATGGAGATAATGAGCCTAGCAATCGGGCTCAAATTATCGACAGCTCACCTCAGCTGCAGACGATAGGAACTCGGGCGCTGCGCCTTCACTTCCGTTCCAGAAGAGGAGGATGTGGATGAAACTCGCCGGGCCATCCAGGCCTCCACAAGTTTTCATGTATTTCGAAGAGCGTCTTGCCGGTTCCTCAGGAACGCTGGCGGCATAGCTTTTCAGCGCTATGGCAGATCGCAATCTAGTCATCGAACGCCGTCACTTTGTTCTTCCGGCAAGTGAGATCGGAAGGCTGATCGCTGCGCTCGCCCGCCGAGACTACGAGGTCCACGGGCCAAGGGTGCGCGATGGGGCCATTGTCTACGACCACATCGAATCGCCTAAGGAGCTGCCGGTGGGTTGGACCGACGAGCAGGAACCAGGCCGCTACGGGCTGAAACGGCGCGCGGATGACGCGTTCTTTGGCTACGTTGTCGGACCACAAAGCCTGAAGAAATATCTTCATCCCGCGGACGTGCGACTGCTCTCCGCAGAACGCAAGGACGGGACGTTTCGCATTCTGAACAACGAGACCGCTCCGAAACATCCTTATGCATTTCTGGGAGTTCGCGCCTGCGAACTGGCGGCCGTTGGGGCGCAGGACCGTGTGTTGCTGGAAGACAAGTACGTTGACCCGGTCTACAAAGAACGGCGGTTGGGCGTGTTTGTGGTGGCGGTGCAATGCACACAATCGGCGAAAACGTGCTTTTGCGTTTCGATGGGAACCGGGCCGCGGGCGCGGGCCGGGTTCGATTTAGCGCTGACGGAACTGTTGGGCAATGGCAGCCATGGTTTCGTAGTTGAGACGGGCAGCGAACGCGGCGCGGAAGTGCTAGCCGAACTGCAAGCCGCTCCGGCTACCGATGCCGATTTGCACGAGGCGGAAGCCGCGGTCGAAGGCGCAGCGCGGCAGCAGGTGCGCAGCATCGACACGACAGGCATCAAGGAGCTGCTCTACCAGAATTTCGAGCATCCACGCTGGGACGATGTTGCCAGGCGATGTCTGACGTGTGCGAATTGCACGATGGTGTGTCCTACGTGCTTCTGCACGACCGTCGAAGACGTCACCGACGTCACGGGCGATCATGCCGAGCGGTGGCGGCGCTGGGATTCGTGTTTCACCCTGGGGTTTTCCTACATCCACGGAGGCAATATTCGCAATTCGAGCAAGGCCCGCTACCGGCAGTGGATGACTCATAAACTGGCGTCGTGGATTGATCAGTTCGGCGGTTCGGGATGCGTCGGTTGCGGACGGTGCATAACGTGGTGCCCGCCGGGCATCGACATTACGGAAGAAGTTCGGGCGATTCGGGAGGGCTAGAAGCATGGAAAACCTTGAACGCATTATTGCGGAATGTCCTTTTTTTGCCGGCCTCGATCATGCCTACCTGAACCTGGTTGTTGGGTGTGCGTCGAACGTACGTTTTGAGGCAGGCAGTTACGTCTTCAAAGAGGGCACGCCCGCGGACACGTTTTATCTGATCCGCGAAGGCAAAGTTGCGATAGAAATCTTTGCGCCGCATCGTAAGCCCATCATCGTCTCTACGGCGGGCGAAGGAGAGATTGTGGGCTGGTCATGGCTTTTGCCGCCGTATGTGTGGAAGTTCCACGGCCATGCCGTCCAAAGCGTACGCGCGATCGCGCTGGACGGAAAATGTCTGCGCGCGAAGTGTGAGGAAAATCACGATCTAGGCTATGAAATCTTAAAGCGAGTGGTGCAGATTGTGGAGCACCGGCTGGATGAAGCCCGGTTTCAGCAAGTAGATGTTTACGCAGTGCAGCGATGAACTCAGCAGCCATAGCTCTCGAACCGATGATGCCGCAGACGCACTCCGTGCGTGAGGTGATCAAGGAAACTCCCGATACCTTCACGCTGACGCTCCAGCCGGAAGATGGGGCTGGGGCGATTGGCTTTCAGCCGGGACAATTCAGCATGTTGTGGGTCTTCGGGGTAGGCGAGCTGCCTATCTCGATCAGCGGCGATCCCGGGAAACAGGACCGGCTGGTTTACACCGTGCGCTCCGTCGGGAAGGCCACGAACGCGTTCGTCAGCCAGAAACCCGGCGCCGGCGTTGGGGTGCGCGGCCCATTCGGAATCGGATGGCCGGTGGATGCAGCGCGGGGCCGCGATCTGGTGATCGTGGCGGGCGGCATCGGGCTTGCGCCCTTGCGACCGGTTATCTATCACGTGCTCTCGCATCGTACAGAGTACGGCCGGCTGGTGCTGCTTTACGGTGCACGCAGCCCGCGCGATCTTCTCTATCGCAAAGAACTGGCGTCTTGGGCACGGCAGCGCGACACGCAGGTACTAACGACGGTGGACTACGGCGGCTTGAGCTGGCGCAACCACGTTGGAGTGGTGACGACCTTGCTCAAGTACGCGCGGCTGCGCCCGGCGCAATCGGTGGCCATGCTTTGCGGACCCGAGATCATGATGCGATTTGTGGCCCGCGATCTGGAAGGTCACGGCTTCGGGCGCCGTCAGATTTACCTGTCCATGGAAAGAAACATGAAGTGCGCGGTGGGCTTCTGCGGCCACTGCCAGTACGGCCCGCATTTCATCTGCAAGGATGGACCGGTGTTTACCTACGAGCAGATTGGCCCGATGATGGACAAATATGAGCTCTGAGAAGAAGAAATCCCGACCTAGAATCGCTGTCTTCAAGTTCGCATCCTGCGACGGTTGCCAGCTCAGCCTGCTCGATGCCGAGGATGAGCTTCTGGCGGTAGTCGGCGCGGTGGAGATCGCCTACTTCCCTGAAGCCACGCGCACCATGCTGAAAGGGCCTTACGATATCGGCCTGGTCGAGGGTTCGGTCATCACGCACGGGGATGCCGAGCGGATTCAGGAGGTGCGCCGCAAGTGCAAGACCTTGATCACGATCGGGGCCTGCGCCACCGCGGGAGGCATTCAGGCTCTGCGCAACTGGAAAGACGTGGATGAATTCATTCGCGTGGTGTACGCCTCGCCGCAGTACATCAGCACGTTGAAGCTATCGACTCCCATCGCCGAACATGTTCCGGTGGATTTCGAATTGCGCGGCTGCCCAATCAACAAATATCAGCTTGTCGAGCTGATTTCCGCGACGCTGGCGGGGCGAAAGCCCAACATTCCCACTTACAGCGTTTGCATCGAGTGCAAGCGCAAGGCGAACGTGTGCATTGCAGTGGCGCGGGGGATCGCATGCCTGGGGCCGGTTACGCAGGCTGGCTGCGGCGCGCTTTGCCCAAGCTACGACCGTGGCTGCTACGGTTGCTATGGACCTATGGAAACGCCCAACACCGCTTCTTTGACGGATCAACTACGTATTCTTGGGCAATCCAATGACCAGATCCAGCGCGCGTTCCGGGGATTCAACGCGTGGGCGTGGCAGTTCCGCCAGGCCAGCGAGGAGTGTCAACGGAAATGACCGGCACAACCAGGACGATCAAGGTCGACACGCTGGCTCGCGTGGAAGGCGAGGGCTCGCTGTACATCAAGCTGGTCGGGGAGCGGGTCACGGATGTGAAGCTCAAGATCTTCGAGCCTCCGCGTATGTTCGAAGCGTTTTTGCGCGACCGACATTTTTCCGAGGCGGCCGACATTACGGCGCGTATCTGCGGAATCTGCCCGATTGCCTACCAGATGAGCGCCGTGCACGCGATTGAGCGCGCGCTCGGCCTCCGCATTGATCCGGCGGTACGTCTGCTGCGGAGATTGTTTTATTGCGGAGAATGGATCGAGAGCCACACGCTGCACGTCTACATGCTGCACGCGCCCGACTTTCTTGGCTACGAGGACGTGATCGAGATGGCACGCGATCATCGCGAGGTGGTTGAGAAAGCTCTGCGGCTGAAAAAGATTGGGAATCGGATCGTGCAGTTGCTTGGCGGGCGCGAGATTCATCCGATCTCGGCGGCGGTGGGCGGCTTCCATCGCGTGCCGACGAAACAGCAGGTGCGCGAATTGGTGCCGGATCTGGAGTGGGCGCTGGCAGCGTCCTGCGAGGCAGTGCAATGGACTTCCTCGCTGGAGTTCCCTATCTTCGAGCAGGATTACGAATTCGTTGCACTGCGCCATCCCGATGAGTATCCCTTTAACGAGGGCCGATTGGTGTCGAACCACGGCCTCAATATCGACGCGGCCGAATACGAAGATCATTTCCAGGAATTGCACGTTAAGCACTCGAATGCACTGCACTCGGTGATGCGTGGGCGGGGTTCGTACCTGGTAGGGCCATTGGCACGCTTCAACCTTAACTACGACAAATTACCCGCAGCCGCGCAGGAAACCGCTGCCAAGGCCGGACTCCAGCCTCCCGTCAAGAATCCCTTTCGCAGCATTATCGTGCGTGCGGTGGAGCTGGTGTTTGCCTGCGCGGAGGCCTTACGCGTGATTCGAGAATACGAACCGCCCGCGGCGCCCCGAGTGGAGGCCCCCAATCGCGCGGGCTCGGGGCAAGCGATTACCGAGGCTCCGCGCGGCATCCTTTACCATCGTTATGCGCTGGATGAAAACGGCTTGATCCTGTCGGCCAAGATCATCCCGCCCACCTCGCAGAATCAGCGGCGGATCGAAGACGATCTTCGCGAGTACGCTTCGCACTTGGTCGCATGGCCGCTGGATGAAGCCACGTGGAAGTGCGAGCAGGCCATCCGTAATTACGACCCGTGCATTTCGTGTGCGACACACTTCCTGAAACTGCAGATCGACCGCGACGCGTAAGAAATACTGGCTGGGGCGCATTCAATCGTAATATGAAGATCGGCGATATGAAGATCATCGGCTGTGGGAATCGGCATCGTGGGGATGATCAGGCCGGTATTGTGGTCGCGGAGCGGCTTCGGAACCTCGAGTTCGAAGCCGAAGTTCACACTGGGGATGCGCTCGCGCTCATCGAGAGATGGCGACCGAATGACGATGTGATCCTCGTGGATGCAGTCGTGACTGGTGCTCCACCTGGCACGGTGCATGTTTGGGACTCGAATCTTGCGGGATCTGGTCTTCCCAATGTTGCAAAAGACGCGGCCGTATCAAGCCACGGGTTCGACATTGCAAAAGCAATTGAGCTTGGCCGCGCTTTGGGAAAATTTCCAGCTCGACTTCGGGTCTGTGGAATTGAGGGCCAACAGTTCGAGCGCGGCTCTGAGATCTCAGCTGCGGTTTTGGCGGCCATCGACTCGGTGGTTACTCAGGTGAGCGCCGGGATTCTCGCGCTCCTGACGACGCGCTAGCGGCTCCGGAGGCCTCTACTTCAATCCGCGCCTATTTCCTGGGCTCCTTCCCAGACTCCCTGCTCCGGCGGAGGCATCTCGCTGTTGCGCGACTCGCAGCGTAATTGGGCTTCGAGCGCGACCAACCGGGCCTCGATGTCCTCGGCGGCTTTGCGCTTGCGAATCACTTCCTCGCGGTAGCGACGCAGAAAATAGTCAATGGTTTCGACGCGAATCTTGATGGAGCCCGACGGCTTGTTTTCGTCGAGATCTTTGAAACAGAAGTAGGGCGTACCCGATTGCTCGATGATGCCTTCAATGACACCGTAAATCGGCGCGTCGTGGCCGCACTTGAA
>PLHN01000420.1 GCA_003139975.1 Acidobacteriaceae bacterium | reverse complement strand
GAGTTGTGGCAGGCCACCTACCACGGCGCTCTCCGCATCATGCTGCCCGACACTTTCGGCACCACCCAATTTCTCGCCAGTGCCCCCGACTGGACCGCCGATTGGACCGGCCAGCGCATTGACAGCAAGAATCCGTACATCGCCGGGGATGAATATATTGATTGGCTCACGCAGCGCGGCCGCAGCCCCAAAGACAAATTGATCATCGCGTCCGATGCGCTGGACGTGGACCAGATCCTCGGCCTCCATGCTTACTTTGCCGGCACAGTGGCCGATACTGC
Source organism: Acidobacteriaceae bacterium (assembly GCA_003139975.1). GTDB lineage: Bacteria > Acidobacteriota > Terriglobia > Terriglobales > Acidobacteriaceae > Acidiflorens. The sequence goes on along the minus strand of PLHN01000420.1, from coordinate 5,729 downwards.
GGCGCCGAAAGATTTCGCATCCGCCGCCGATTTTCTCGACCGTAAGAAATGGGAGCGCGGCCGCCGCATCCGGTTCAGCAGCGGCTGGGGCACTTTGCTGACCAATGACTTTCGCGATTGCGATCCCGCCGGCGGGAATGGTTTCGACCCGGTCAGCCTGATCTGCAAAGTATCCGCGGTCGAAGGCCGGCCGGCGGTGAAGCTATCGGACAACTACGCGAAGGCAGTTGGGACGCCGCAGGAAATCGAACGCTACCGGCGCGTGTTTGGCACCGCCGGCATGAGCAATGTTCCCGTTCTCGCGTAGTTGAGTACGCGATCAGGCGGCGAGGGATTCCATCCCCGTGATCTCATCCGCGGAGAGCGTGAGCTCAAGACTCGCAAGATCTTGTTTCATGTGGTTCACGTCGGTGGTCCCAGTCAGCGGAAGGATTCCGATGGCTCGCGCGAAGGCGAACACGACCTGGGCAAGCGTTGAGCCCGTTCGCGCGGCAATTGAACTCACGAGGGGATGGCGGAGCTCTTCGATGTTTGCCGTGAGCAGCGAAAAGCCTTGGTAACTAATCTTTCGCCCACGGCAGAACCGGCGCACATCGCGATCCCATCCAGTGCGAGCGAAACAGCGGTTCTGCACGAAATGAGGAAGCTCGCCGTGAGTCTCAGCCATTTGCTCAAGATGGCGCAGCGAGACATTGCTCACACCGAGCAGGCGAGCACGCCCGCTATCGCGTTCCCCTCGCAGTGCATCCCATACTTCCGAATCATATTCGGTCCAATCATAGGCCGATGCAGGCCCATGGAGGACCAACGAGTCGACATATTGGGTGCCCAGATGATCCAGCGAACTTGCCACTGACTGCGCGAGCTGCAGCGAGAGGCTGGCGGTTGGATCGTAGGGCAAGCGATGGTCCTGCCCACGCCGATAGGTGAATTTGGTCTGGAGAAACAGGTCGGAGCGTTTGACTATTCCGGCGTTATAAGCAACGCGCAGCCCCTCGCCCACTCCGGCTTCGAAATAGTGGCGGCGCTGGTTTGCCGTGTCGATGGCGCGAAACCCCGCGCGGATCGCCGATTCGGTGAGACCCGCGGTGCGGTCTTCTTTCCACGCAGTGCCATAGATGAAAGCGGGAGTCGGCGTCGCTGGCGGAGGCGGCATTGTGTTTGGTTACGGGTTCAGCACAATCTTGCCGAACATCTGGCTCTTGGCCATGTACTCATGAGCCGCCTGGATCTCACGCAACGGAAAGATGTGGTCAATGACAGGCTTGAGGCGTCCGGCAAAAACATGGCCGAGAACTTCGTTGAGTTCGCTCATTGTGCCCATGTAGGAACCGAGCAGCGAAAGCTGACGCGAAAACAGAAAACGCAGATCGAGATCCGCTTTGGGGCCAGTGGTTGCGCCGCAAGTCACCAGCGTGCCTCCAGCTTTGAGGGAACGCACGCTTTCACTCCAGGTGGCGGGGCCGACGTGTTCGATTACGATATCGACGCCCTCGCCCTTGGTAATCGTGCGAACCTCCTGGGAGATCTTCTGCTGGTAATGGTTGATGACAAAATCGGCGCCCAGTTCACGGGCGCGCTCCGTTTTGCGCTCGTCGCCAGCTGTGGTGATGATGCGCGCGTGAAACAATTTCGCGATCTGGATGGCCGCAATGCCGACACCAGAGTTTGCACCAAGAATAAGGACCGTCTGCCCGGGCCGGATCGCCGCGCGGCCGGTGAGCATGTGCCAGGCGGTAACGAAAACCAAAGGGACGCTCGCCGCCTCATTGAAGTCGAGCGAGTCGGGGATCGGAATGACGTTGACGGCAGGGACGGCCATCAGTTCACAGTTGCCGCCATCGACCGCGTTGCCGAGCACGGTGAACTGGCGGCACTGGTTTTGCAGCCCGGCCGCGCACTTCGGACAGCGGTTGCAAAAGCTCATAGGCGCGAGCAGCACACGCTGGCCAGCCTTGAAATCGGTGATGTATTCTCCGACTTCGACGATTTCTCCGGCAATGTCGCTGCCGAGGATGTGGGGCAAGTTCACTCCCGGCAAGCCCTGGCGCACCCAGAGGTCGAGATGATTAAGGGCGCAGGCACGAACGCGGACCAGAACCTGGTCTTTACGCGGCTTGGGATCAGGCACATCCTCGTACTTTAGAACTTCCGGACCACCGAACTCGTGAATGCGGACGGCTTTCATGATCGCTCCTGCGACACTAGGGATCAGAACTGAACCCTACAACCTAGCACAAAGCGCAACCGAGATTCTTCGCCACGGCAGAAGCTTGACTCCCCAATGTTGGAAGCCTGGATTGACCTTCGCTGTTTACTGAAAGACAATCAAGAGCATGGACCTTTACGAGGAGATCGTGCAGTTGCGCAAAGATGGGCGGCGCGGGGCCGTAGCGACCATCGTCAATGTGCGCGGTTCGATTCCCTCGTTCAGAACGGCGAAAATGCTGGTGCGCGACGACGGCTCCATCGCGGGCACGATCGGCGGCGGTTGCGTGGAAGCGGAAGTGTGGCAGGCAGCGCGCGAGGTGATGGAATCGGAGCGTCCACGCACCCTGACTTTCGACCTGAACAACGACCCGAAGTACGACACCGGCCTGGTTTGTGGCGGCACACTTGAGGTCTTCCTGGAACCGATTCTGCCTCCCGCGGAACTTTATATTTTCGGCGCTGGTCACGTAGGGGCAAGCCTTTACCAGATCGCGCAAATCCTTGGGTTCGATGTAACCATGGTCGACGACCGCGAAGCCTACGCTAATCGCGAGCGTTTTCCCCACGCGCATCAGATTATCGCCGAGGATTTTGAGAAGGCCTTTGCGCAGCTCTCGCCGAGCGAGTCGTCCCACATCGTGATTGTCACGCGCGGGCATCGTGAAGACATGCGAGTGCTGCGCTGGGCCGTACAAACTCCCGCTGGCTATGTCGGCATGATCGGATCGAAGCGGAAGACAATTAAGATTTTCGAGGAACTACAAAAGGAGGGCGTGCCCGCGAAGTTGTTTGACCGCGTGCATGCGCCCATTGGGCTCGATATTGGCGCAATTACTCCGGAGGAGATTGCCATCTCGATCGCTGCCGAGTTGATCGCGAAACGGCGGAATGTGGAGCGCGACTTGCCGCACATGAGCTGGTTTCAGCGGCGGCAGTCCGTGACTGATTCCGACCAAAGGACCTTAACCGCCGAGACGCAGAGCACGCCGAGAAAACCCGCTGATTGATCACGAAATCGTCCCACGTATCTGCTCCAACGCGCTCTCTGACCGATCTTGCTTCTGATCCCTGCAGCGAAGGGTTTCCCATTGAAGCCAAGTGATTCCCCTCTTTTTCTTGCGCCCTCGACCGTCTCGGCGGTTTAATATTTCGGCATGGCCAAGGAAGTCGAGATCAAGTTCCGGGTTGCCGATAGGAAGGCGCTCGCGGCGGCGCTGAAGGGCCACGGCTTCCGGCAGGTCACTCCATCGACGCATGAAATCAACTCACTTTACGATCTGCCCGGGCAGAAACTGCGCAAGCAGGGCGAGTTGCTGCGGCTGCGCAAATACGGTGACGCATGGGTGCTAACACACAAGGCCAAGGGCAAGGCCGGCCTTCACAAGGTGCGCGTAGAACTGGAGACGCGCGTGGAAAATGGCGAACAGATGGACGCCATTCTGCATGCTTTGAAATTTGCGCCCACGTTTCGATACGAGAAGTACCGCGCGGAGTGGAGCGACGGAACCGGTCACGTCGTCCTCGATCAGACGCCGATTGACAACTACGGAGAAATCGAAGGGCCTCCACGGTGGATTGATCGAACAGCCAAGGCGCTCGGAATCGCACCGGCCGACTACATCACTCAAACCTACGCGGATCTTTTCTTCACCTGGAAACGCCGCACGCGGAGCAAAGCATCCGAAATGACGTTTCGGGCAGTAGGCACCCGCACGTCTTGATCGCGGCATGTCCGATTTTGCAGGGGAGTTCACCTTCGGGGACTTGCAACGTTCTTACCNNTTCTTCCCGCTGCCGCAGGGGCATGGATCGTTGCGGCCAACCTTGTCGCCGGAGCGCACGACCTGCTGCACGGTCTGCATGTCGCCGGAGCCGGCCATGCGAGCCTGCTCCAGTTCGCGCTTCTTCTTGCGCTGGAAAGCTTCTTCGATCTCATCGACCGACGTTGCCACCTGGCGCGGAGGACGATGGTTGCCATCGCGGCCCCCGCTGATCAGCGCGGGCACGCCGGCTTCCGCTTCCTGCGCTGCGGCCGCCTCGGGTCCGCGGCGGGGCATGGCGCCTTGATCTGGCGGACGTTCGAGAATCTGCATCAGGTAGAGATAGCGAACCGTCTCTTCCTGAAAGCGCTGCATCATTTCTTCGAACATATCGAAAGACTCGCGCTTATATTCGACAAGCGGGTCATGCTGCCCATAGCCGCGCAGACCGATGCCCTCTTTGAGATGGTCCATCGAGAGCAGGTGGTCCTTCCACTGCGCGTCAATCACGCTCAGCATGATCATGCGCTCGTGATAGCGCATGGCTTCGGAGCCGATGAGCTTCTCTTTGGCGTCGTAGCGCTCTTTCAGTTTCTGGAAAATCGCGTCGCCCAGTTCGGCGCGGTTCAGGGCTTCCGGCTTTATGCCCTCCGCGTAGATATCGACCCCGAAGCGGGTGAAGATCGCATCCTTCAGGCCTTTCAGATCCCAATCGTCAACGTGCGCCTTGACCGGACAGAATTTCTCGAGGATTTCTCCCAGGATGCCGGAAACGTAGTCTTCGATGATCAGATCTTTTTGATCGAGGCCTTCGAGCAGGCGGCGGCGAAGGCCATAAACGGCCTCGCGCTGCTNNACGTCGTCGTATTCGAGCAGGTGCTTGCGGGCTTCGAAGTTTTGGCCTTCGACGGCCTTCTGCGCCGCTTCAATTCGACGTGTAATCATGCGCGATTCGATGGGAACGCCTTCTTCCATGCCCAGCCGCTGCAAAAGATTCGAGACCCATTCCTTGGCGAAGATGCGCATCAGATCGTCTTCGAGCGAGAGATAAAAGCGCGAGGAGCCGGGGTCGCCCTGCCGTCCCGCACGTCCGCGAAGCTGATTGTCGATGCGGCGCGCCTCATGGCGCTCGGTGCCGAAGATGTGCAGGCCTCCCGCGGCAATCACTTCTTTATGCTCGCGATCGGTGTCGGCTTTGTAGTGCGCCAAGACCTCATTCCACTGGTCGGTCGGAACCGCATACTCATTGCCGGCGTAATACCAGGTCGTGCGGTTGGGATCGTCCGCTACGTTCTCGATCTTGCCCTGCGCGGCGCGCACGGGTTGCGCCACTCCTTTTTTCACGCATTCCTGCTTGGCCATGAACTCGGGATTGCCGCCGAGCAGAATGTCGGTGCCGCGGCCGGCCATGTTGGTAGCGATCGTGACCATGCCTTTGCGTCCGGCCTGCGCGACGATTTCGGCTTCGCGCTCGTGATACTTCGCGTTCAGAACGACGTGCTTGATTCCCTTCTTCTTAAGAAGCTCAGAGAGCCGTTCCGATTTTTCGATGGAGGTGGTGCCGACGAGCGCCGGCTGGCCGGCTTCGTGCAGCCTTTGAATTTCATCGGCGGCCGCGAAATACTTTTCCTTTTCCGTGCGGTAGACAACGTCGGCGTTCTCAACCCGCAGCAGGTTGCGGTTCGTTGGAATGACCACAACTTCCAACCTGTAAATCTTGTCGAATTCGGGCGCTTCCGTTTCCGCCGTGCCGGTCAT
>PLHN01000406.1 GCA_003139975.1 Acidobacteriaceae bacterium | reverse complement strand
ATCTTGCCCCGCAGGTTGATGACTCCTTCCAGGTAGGCGGGCGCGTCGGGGACGGCCGTGATCTCGGGCACCCGGACGATCTCATGCAGCGTGTTGATCGGGACGCCGTAGGTCTCGCGGTCGAGGTTGAAGCCCACAATGTGAATTTCCCGGTTCATGAGCCGCATCCTTAGTGAGATCCCGCCGCGGCCTGCCGGGCTTTCCCGTGCCTGTCGTTTGCAGGCAGCAGGAAGGTGTTCATGGAATCGAGAAGGCCGCGCGACATCTTCGACATCTGGTCCGAAGAAGCCGCCAGTTCGGTCGACGCCGAAGTCGAGGATTGCACCAGATTGCTCATGCGTTCCATGGACTGAACCACAGCTCGCGCGCCCGATGCCTGCTCCTCGACCGCCGAACTGATCTCATGGGTGATTTCGTTCAGCCGCGTGGTGGCCCGTGCGATTTGCGTCGAGCCGTGCGACTGTTCGTTGGTCGCCGCCCCGATTTCCTGAGCGAATTTGTATACCTCCGTGACGACATTGGAAATCTTCCGCAAGGCCGCGTTCAAATCCTGTCCCAGATTCAGCCCTTCGTTCACGATCGACGTGCTCTTCTCCATGTTGTCCACTGCTTTGCGGGCTTCCTTCTGTATGCTCTGGATGAGTTCGGAAATCTCCTTCGTGGACTGCGCCGATTTTTCGGCGAGCTTGCGCACCTCGTCGGCGACGACCGCGAATCCGAGGCCATGTTCACCGGCGCGCGCGGCTTCGATGGCTGCGTTCAACGCCAGCAGGTTGGTCTGTTCGGCGAGGTCGTCGATCACTTCGATAATCTTGCCGATGTCATCGGCCCGGGTGCCGAGCGCATCGATGATTTCACCCGACGCGTGGATCGTCGTGTTGATCCGGTTCAAGCCGTCGGTCGCCTTCTCCATCGTGCCGATGCCGCTATGCACTTCTTCCCGTGACCGGTTCGAGATATCGAGCAGCACTTTGGCGGTATCCGCCACGCGCTGGATCGAGGTCACCATCTGGTCGATCGAAGCCGAGGTTTCGCTTACGCTCGAAGCCTGCGTCTGCGTGCTCTTCACCATGTTCTGCACGTTCACGCTCATCTCGTGCATCGTGCTGGTCACTTCATCGATGGCGGAAGATGTCTGCAGGCTGTTGCGCGCCGATTCGTCGGAAGAACTCGCCACTTGCGTGGCCGCGCTGGCCACCTGCGAAGCCGCGTCGCGCACGTTGCGGACGAGCCCGCGCAGGCCTTCCAGCATGCGCCGGAAGGCGTTGGCCAGGGTGTCGTTCGCCGAACGCGGATGCACCTCCACCCCTAGGTTCCCGCCCGCAATCGCCTCGGAAACAGAAGCCATTTCTTTTAAGTACTTCACCATCGAATCGAAAGTGCGGGCCAGTTGCCCGATCTCATCGGTCCCGTGCACGTCGATGTTGTGATCGAGATCGCCAGATTGCCCGATCTGCTCGGCCACGTGAATCAGGCGGTTCAACGGTTCGGTAATGCCGGTTGCCGTTCGATACGCGATCACAATGCCAAGTCCAAGCGCTAGCAGGGAACTGAAGACCGCAAACAGAATCGTCATGTTTGCCGCCGCCTGGTCCTCGGCATGCCGCTTCTCGAACAGTTGGTGGTTCTCCCGGTCAACCTCGTCCAGCACGTCGCTCGAGCGCGTTACCCAGACATTCGGATCCTTCTGGAGATAGAAAATTTGAAGTTCGGCAACCGTCGCGTTTCCGCTGTCGACGCCCCGGCGTTTCTCCGCCAGTGGATTGGCAAACTCGTTCCCCCAGCTCTGCTCAAGACCCTGAACCTTTTCGAGATTGCCGCGCTGCTGCTCAGAATTCGCCAAATCCCCGGCGCGACGCAACGCGTCATTCAACTGGCGCTCGCCTTCGTTCATTTTTTCGACATCGCGCGTGTCGCCGCTCAGCAGGTAGTTCTGCAGGTGTAGGCGGTTCTGCATCATGTCGAAGCGGACCATCGACGTGGCTTCGGTCATGTCGATCGAACGCTGGGCCGCTGCTTTGGTCTCGTGTTCGCGCCGCACCGCCAGTATGTTGACGGCCAGCAGCACTAGCACCGTCGCGAGGATGATGCCGAAATTCAAGTACAGCTTCTTCCCGATGTTCATGTTCTGCCTTCCTCAGACGGCCGCACCGCGCTATTCGTCCGGGTTGAAGCGGAATTCGAGGTTCTCCACCGTCTCGTCTTTACCCGCTTCGTAGCACCATTGCTTGACCACGTCCATGACTGCATTCGCTAGAACCGGGTGCCCGCCCATCAGCTTCGCGTTTTTCACCGCGCCGTTGGGCGCGACCGTTACTTGCACCTTGACTACTCCAGAAATCTTCATTCGCCGCGCCAACTCCGGATAGGCGGGCGCGACTTTGTTCTTGGCTTTGCGCGCGCTCTGTTCCTGTCCCCACGCGTTCGGCGCGATGCTTGCACTCCATCCGCCAACCAGCAGCAACCCGATTCCTAGAACATGTTTCAAACGCTGAAGAGACATGGCCCCTCGTTCAACCGAACTTCAATCTCCTATTCTTGTCCGCAGACAGTTCCAGGGGAAAACCAAAAGCCCTCTTCGCCGTTACCATGGTGATCGACATATCTGCAAAAGGCACCAGCGCGTTCGAAGAGGGACCACGTTCCAAGGTCGAATTCACCTCACAAATCGCATTCACTCTGTCCCAAAGTCTCATGATGAGACAGCCACCCTACCCCGAAGACGGTTTCCCATGTTGGCACTGCCCCCTTGACTCAATTTGAGAATCCAGCGTAGGGTCAAAAATGTAATCCAATTGTTTTCAGCCTCTTAGCCTACGCGGATGGTGTGGCCTGACAACTAATGTCGGAAATTCCGGCTTCGGGGGAGAGTCTCATTCTGAAGAGGCCTTTCAGAAGCTTCTTCTTGAGCTCTCTCGCGCTGCCTACCAGACCGCCGAATCCGGCCCGCTGATACGTTCGTTCTGCCAACTGACTCGTCGGTTCTTGTGCGCCAGCGGTGCGTATTTCTGGAATCGCACGTCGGAGGCGGAACTGCTCGGGGCCGAAGCCGACGGTCGCGAAGCACAACGCTTTCGCGGGACGCGCCAGCGCGCCGATGCCCCATCGATTGCTTGGGAGGCCGTAACAAAACATCGTCCGGTCATCGTCGGACGGGCGGACGTTGCGCGCTACCCATTCCTGACTGAATCTGGCGCGAGCGCCGCGATGGCTGCGCCCCTGTTGGTGGCGGGCGAAGTGACGGCCGCAATTGCCTTCGTGCACACCGATCCTGCCGCCACTTTCGATGAAGACGCTGTCGCCAGGATCACGATCCTGGCCGGGCAATTGAGTACCGCACTCGAGGCACTTCGGCTCAATCAGCTTTCGCGGGAGGAGCATCGTCGCGCCTCGATCTTGGTCGAGGTCGCCACCGCGCTGCACAGTCTACCCGACACTTCGGCGGTGATGGAAGGCATTGCGGATCGCCTCCGCGAGTTGCTCCATTCGCCGGCTGTGTTGATCTTGGTTCAGCGCGAGAAGCTTTTTCAGTTGCAGGCAGTTTCGACCGAGGCGCCTCGGCTTGCCCGCCTGATTCGCGAACGGGCTGGCGAGGGCAACCTGCGTTCACCACTGGAAATCGCCGCCCGGGCCGTCCATGCCGGCGAGCGCATCACCGTCAACATCGACGGCGCCTCCCACTTCGGCTCCGATTCGCCCCCCGGAACTCTCATTGCGGCTCCGTTCCGCACCTCGCGTTCCCACGGCGCGATTCTCGTTTATCCCCGGCTTTCTGCGCCCTTCACACACGAAGACAAGACTCTGGTTTCCGCCCTTGCCGGGTTTGGAGCCGTGGCCATCGCCAATGGAGAACTGTATGGCGTGGCACGGGCGCAGGCCCTGGAACTGCACGCGATCCTCGAAATCTCGGGCGAACTCAGCTCCGTGGGCAAGCTCGACGAATTCATGCAGAAGTCGGTGGTGCGGGCCGCGAGTTTTCTCGGTTTTGAGCGTTGCTTTATCGGATTGCTGGAAGATGCAAGCTTCCATATCCGGTGGGGATTCGAAAACGGCATGGCCCGGCCTCTTGATATTCCTCTGAACGAGGGCGTCGTCACGCGGAACCTCAGGCAAAAAGACGTCTTCTACACCGAGGACGCGTCGCAGGTTCCCGGCATTAATCAGGAGTTTGTTGCTGCTTTTAAGATTAAGGCTTTTCTAGTTGTACCCTTGCTCGGGTCCAGTGGCGAGGTGCTGGGGACGTTTGGGGTGCTCGATCGGATCGAGCCCGGACCGATCGACGACGAAGATGTGCGCAGGGCGCGGGCGCTTGCCGCCCAGGTTGCCATTGCCCTTGAGCTGACGCGGAATCTGCACGAAGCCGAGCAGCACCGCCGGCGCGCGGAAGCTCTGGTGGCGCTCGCAGTCGATCTGACTACCGTTCTCGATCTGCCTGTATTCATGCGCAATTTTGCGCTACGCGCAGCGGCTCTCCTGGGAGGACGAGCCGCAGTCCTCAGCCTTTTCGATATGGCGGAGGTCGAAACCGTGGCCATGTGCGGCACCGCGGAACTCGACGACAAACCGCTCGTGCGGCGCCTGGCGCAGGCGCTCCGCTCCGCCGTTCCGAAATATCCGGCCGACATCGCCTTTGCTTCGGCCGGCGATTTGCTGGGATCGTCCCTAGCCTCCAATTTGGGATGGATGGATTGCACGCTGATACGGTTAGTGGGAACGTCGGGCGAACTGGTCGGCGTTCTTTGCCTGGCCGATCGCGGCGCTGCACCCGCCTCTGCGGACTATCAGTTGATGCGCGCGATTGCGGGCCATGCCGGCGTCGCCTTGGAGAACTCCCGCCTGTTCACGCGTATGCAACAGGCGAACCGGCACTGGGTCGACGTCTTTGACGCTATCAGTGATTACATCGTCGTCCACGACGAGCACCACAACATCCTCCGCGTCAATCGCTCTCTCGCCGACCTCGTCGGTCTTGAACCGGAGCAGTTGATTGGCATCAACATGCGCGCCCTCGACGCGCTCACCTCCGCGCCCGCGCCCCATTCCTGCCCCTTCTGCCGCACCGGCGAAGGTCTGGATGAGTATGTCCACCCGGCCCTCGAGCGCATCTATCTGGTCTCGACCTCGCGTATCCACTCGGCCACGCCGCCGTCGGAGCACGCCGGGTTTGGCGAGCAGGGCATGAACAGCGCCCAACTGCAGACCATTCACGTTCTCAAGGACATCACCGACCGGCGCGAAGCCGAGCGGCGCTATCGCGAGCTCTTCGACAACATTCAGGAGGGGATTTACGTCTCGACGCCGCAGGGCCGCTTCGTCGAAGTCAACGACGCGCTGGTGCGCATCCTGGGCTACGACAGTCGCGAAGAAGTTCTTCAGCTCGATATCCCCACCCAGCTCTATTTTTCTCCCGAGCGCCGCCGGGAGCTGGCGGAGCAACTCAAGCAAACCGGCGAAATGCATAACCACGAGGAAGTCTTGCGCCGCAAGGATGGATCCGCTGTCACCGTGTACATGAATTGTTATGCCATGCGCGACGCGGGCGGCGTCGTCTTGCAACACCGCGGCGTGATGCTCGATATCACAGGCCTGCGCCAGTCGCAAACGGAGTTGCAGAAAGAGCGCGACTTTTCCGGCAAGATCCTCAGCCATACCCAGAGCCTGATTCTGGTCACCGACACCGATGGAATCATCAGCTATGCGAACCGCCGTTGGAGCGGTCTCGGGTTCCAGCAGACGCAGATCGTCGGCCATCCCTTTCCCGAACTTTGCGCCCCGGGACGCCGCGAGGAGTTGCGGCACGCTTTGGCAGCGGTCGCTCGCGGCCAGCAGATTGACAATTTCGATGTCCCGTTGGTGCGCGGCGATGGCGCCAGCGGACAGTTCACGGTCAACCTGAGTCCGATCAGCGGGGAAGATGGCAAGGTCACCAGCATCGTCGTGGTTATGACCGACGTGACTGACTCGGCGCTGCTGCGCGCCAAGCTCGTGCACGCCGAGAAAATGGCGGCTGTCGGACAGTTGGTCTCAGGCGTCGCCCACGAAGTGAACAACCCTCTCACGGCCATCCTCGGATTCACTGACCTGCTCATGGAGAATCCCGAGCTCCCGGAGAGCGCGCGCCGCGATTTGCGCGTGATCCTGCAGGAAGCGCAGCGCACCAAACAGATTGTCCAGAACCTGCTCAGCTTTGCGCGGCAGATGCCGCCGCGGCGCCAGCCCGTGCAACTGAATTCCATCCTTAAGCGCACCGTGCAGCTGCGTTCGTATGATTTCATCAGCCACGGCATTCAAGTGGTGGAGCAGCTGGATGAATCTCTGCCCGACGTCGTCGGGGATTCGCACCAGCTGCAGCAGGTCTTTCTCAAT